>JBGQHD010000766.1:0-3358 GCA_041497795.1 Planctomycetia bacterium | reverse complement strand
GCTTTACGGTCATCTCGACACCCATCCGTGATTTAATTCCCCCTCTCCCACGGAAGAATACCGCGATCCCACCACCGCCTGCGACGCCAGTTCCACGACGCACCCCACTCCCACCATCGCCAGCAAGCCGAAAGCGTGTCATGGACCCACTCGGGCGAATGGCGGCGGACCCGTGTTGACGAGAACGCCGGCACGCGGTACCAGCGGGCTGCGTGGAGAATCCGCGCGCCCCGCGACGCCAGCACCGATAGCCGCGGCACCAGGGGTAGCGTCACCCGCGATCCGCCCTATGTCGCCGTTTGCTGATTCCTGCCGTCTTCGCGCCCGGTTTGCCGGCCTGGGACGGGCGACGCGATGGCTGGTGCTGGCGATGGCTTGCTACGGCGCCACGACCTCTTCTTCGTTGGCCGGGCCGCGGCCACGGAACTGGTGGGCCGTGGCGCCGCCGCCCGACGTGGTGCTGCCACTAAACATGGCGCCGCCGCAGAACGTACCGCCGCGGCCGTGGCAAGACGTGGCGCCGCGCGCCGACGCGCCACCGCCGGCGAGCCAGCATGGCGACGCGCCGCCGTTCGCCCGGCTAGCATCGGCGGCACCCAGCGCCGCCCGAGAGCGGATCGACCCGCTCCCGCCCAGCATACCGCTCGACGAGGGCGAGCCCGTCTTCGCCGAGCGGATGTTCGATCAAGATCCCGCGCTCGACGATGGCTGCTGCGGTTGTCCCCTCTGCCAAGGATGGCCGCGGCCGGCCGTGGGGGATATCACCGTCAGCAGCCGCTTCGGCCCCCTGCACGTGGGCCTCGACCCGCCGGATCCCTTCACCATCCGGGCGGGTTTCGTCGGCACGCTGGGCACGCACACGATCGGCATCGGGCACGAGCGGGGCGTGTCGGGCATTCTGGCCACCGACTTCTGGCGGCTGGACTACGACGTGGCCAACACGATCAGCGCCTTCGCCGAGCAGTGGGGCTACAGTTTTCCCGGCATCCAGAACCAGACGTCGGTCGAGCTATTGACGGGCCCCCGGTTCGTGGGCGGCAGCGGCCCCGGCCCCGGCCGCCCGACGTTCGACTTCCTCGTCGGCATGCGGCTCGATTGGTACTTCAATCGCTCATTCCGGCAAATCGGCGGCGACGAGGTGACGGTCGAGGACGATCATTCCCCCTTGAGCCAGAGATTGGGCACGTACTTCATCCAGTGCGACTGGACCGACGCCTGGCGGCTCGACCGGCTGCGGTTCTCGTTCACGAACGACTCCGCGGTCACCGGCGGCGACGGCGGAGACGAGTTCCGCACGGCCCAGGTGCGCCTCCGCTATCTCCGCCAGCGCGGCCCCTGGCAAGCCCGGGCGGGGATCGGCGTGGACCTCTTCACCGGCGCAGTCGATCGGCAGCGCACCACGCCCGACGGGGCTTTCTACATCACCGACGGGCTGCCCTTCGCCGACCGCTCGCAAGGGCTGTTGGAGCTGGAGTTCGGGATGAGTCATTACTTCCGCATCGGCCCGGTGCTGAGCGAGATCGGGTTCAATATCGCCCTGGGCCCCGATACCGAGGGCATTCGCGACATGCTGCAAAACCAATGGATTCACCGAGGCATTCTGGGGGACGTGCCCCAAGTGCCGAGGATCGACCGGGACGATCGGTTCAAGTTCGACGTCTCGGTCTTCCTGGTGATTCACTTCGGGTGATGTCAGAAGCCCGGCTTCTCCAAAGAAGCCGGGCTTCTTCCGCGATTCTCGATTCGCTTTGCCCTCGACCTTTTCGGCCGGCCTGTTACAATAGGCGTGTTGATCCTCTCGGCGAGTGCACACAAACAACTCTGTGGCGGCCATTGGATTACTGCCAGGTCCAATGGCTTTCTTGGAACGCAGCTTAGCGTTCGGCGATTGAGTCCTGGGACACCCTCCTAGGGACCACGAATGAGTTTTGAAGGATTCGGGCTCGCGCAGCCCCTCTTGCGCGCAGTGACTGCTGAAGGTTACACCCACCCCACCCCCATCCAGTCCGAGGCGATCCCACACGTCCTCCTCGGCCGCGACTTGCAAGGTTGCGCGCAGACCGGCACCGGCAAGACGGCGGCCTTTGCCCTGCCGATTTTGCACCGGCTGACCCACAGCCACGTGGCCGAGTCTCCGCGAGACTCGACTTCGCGTCTCGGAGAGACGCGTCCACGCGCCGGCCGGCGGATTCGCGTGCTGGTCCTTTCGCCGACGCGCGAATTGGCCGCGCAGATCGGCGAGAGCTTCGCCGCCTATGGGCGGCACACGGCCGTCCGCCAGGCGGTCGTCTACGGCGGAGTCGGCCAAGGGCCGCAGGTCCGCGCCGTGCAGCGTGGCGTGGACGTGCTGGTGGCCACGCCCGGCCGCTTGCTCGACTTGATGAATCAGGGACACATCGACCTGCGAGGCGTCGAGGTCTTCGTCTTGGACGAAGCCGACCGCATGCTCGACATGGGCTTCCTGCCCGACCTGCGGCGGATCATCGCCAAGCTGCCCTCCGCCCGGCAGACGCTGTTCTTCGCGGCCACCATGCCGCCCGCCATCGAGCAGTTGGCCGGCGCCATCCTCCGCAATCCGGTCCGCGTCCACATCGCGCCGGTCCAGGCGACCACCGAGCTGATCGAGCAATCGGTCTGTTTCGTGCCCACGCAGCAAAAGTCGCAGTTGCTCGCCAAGCTGCTGAAGGCCACGGCGGTGACGCGGGCCCTGGTCTTCACCCGCACGAAGCACGGCGCAGACCGCGTGGCCCGGCACCTGGGCCGCTACGGCATTCGCGCCGAAGCCATGCACGGCAACAAGAGCCAGTCGGCCCGGCAGCGGAGCCTGGCCAGCTTCAAATCGAGCCGGCCGCCGGTGCTGGTGGCCACCGATCTGGCGGCCCGCGGCATCGACGTGGAAGGCGTGTCGCACGTCTTCAACTACGACCTGCCGCACGAGCCGGAAACCTACGTCCACCGCATCGGCCGCACCGGCCGGGCCGGGGCGACGGGCGTCGCCGTGTCGTTCTGCGACGGCGCGGAGCGGGCCTATCTCAAGGCCATCCAGCGATTGACCCGGAGCACGCTGGCGGTCGAGGAGCACGACCCGGCCGACCTCCCGCCGGCCCTCACCGCGTCGCCCCACGACGCTTCGCGAGGCCCGTCTGAAGGGAGTGCGCCAAGCACCCCGCGCCGGCGCTCCGGCGGCCGGGCTCCTGGAGCAGCACAGCCTTCCCACCGGCCCCAAGCCGGCAGCTTCTTCGGCCGCAGCCGGCAAAGGAAGAAGCGCCGGGTTTCAACGGCCTTGCGCGGCTAGCGCGATCCAGATTGCCGGAAGCCTCCTCTTCGTGCGGCGCGGCTAGGACTCACCGCTCTTGGG
>JBGQHD010000765.1:0-3364 GCA_041497795.1 Planctomycetia bacterium | reverse complement strand
CGAGGGAGGAGCGTGGCCTGAGGTCGATCCCGCATCTCCCTCGCTTGCGCGTCGGGCTAGTGAGACGTGGGGCACGTTTATAAACGTGCCCGAGTTTTGGGCTGACGCGATTCGCTGCGAACGCGTCGCACGTGTTGGGCCGGGCACGTTTATAAACGTGCCCCACGTCTACGGCTTGTCCGGGTCGCCCTGATAGATGGCGGCGCATTCCTCCAGACGGGTGCCGCGGGCGTCGCTGACGGCGAACTTCGCCGGACCCCACATGCTCACGCCGGCGAAGGTGCCGTCCTTGCCCAGAAGATAGAACTTGAGATTGAACTTCGGCCGGCCCTGGGCGTCGCGCAGCCGCGGCACGGTGTGCTGGGCGACTCGGCGGAGGACTTCGAGACCGGCCTCCTTCGGCGACATGCCGCCGCGCATCAGCTCGACGGCGGCGAAGCTGGAGAGGTTTTGCAGGTTCGCCTCGCCGCGGCCGGTGCTGCCGCAGGAGCCGAACTCGTTATCGACGTACAGGCCCGCCCCGATGATCGGCGAGTCGCCGACGCGGCCCGGAATCTTGAACGCCAGCCCACTGGTGCTGGTGACGCACGAGATATCGCCAGCCGCGTTGATGCCCGCCACGTGCACGGTGCCGGTCGGCCGGCCGAAATGCTTGGCCACGTCCGGGTCCAGCTCGCTGTCGGGCGGGGGCAGCCAGTCGTCCTTATCGCTGTGGGTCTGCTTCCAGTAGAGCCAAATCTTGCGCGCCTTCTCGGTCAGCAGGTCTTGCTCCTTGAAGCCCTGGGCGCGGGCGAACCGCAGCGCTCCCTCGCCGACCAGCAGCACGTGGTTCGTCTGCCGCATCACCAGCAGGGCCACCTTGGCGGGGTTCTTGATCCGCCGCAGGGCCGCCACCGCGCCGGCCAGGTGCGTCGGCCCGTGCATCACGGCGGCGTCCAGCTCGACTTCGCCCTCTTCGTTCGGCAGGCCGCCGTAGCCGACCGAAGTATCGTTCGGATCGTCCTCGACGATCGTCGCTCCCTCGACGCACGCATCGAGCGGATCGGTCCCCTTGAGCATCAGCTCGTGGGCCTTGCGCGTGGCCTCCAGCCCATTGGCCGACGAAATGGCAACGACCGGAAAGCGACCCTTGGCGGGCAGCTTCCGCGGGGCGTCCTTGGCTTTTGCCGCGCCCCTGGTCTTGGCCGGCGACGCTTGCGCGAGGGGCGTCTGGCCCGGCTCACCCGCCGCCGAAGCCAACGGGAACACCGCCAGCGTCGAAGCTGCGCCGGTGAGGAACGCGCGGCGCGAGGAATAGGTAAGGTCCGTGGGCATGGTGTTGACCTCAGGGAGTGCTGGAGGCGACATGAGCGTCGATCACCGTCGTGGCGACATCATACCTTCGGCGGCCCGTCGTCCCCAACTTCGGCCAAGAGCTGGCGAAGAAAGGCGGCTGCCTGCTGGCCGATGCCGGGCGATTGGCTCTCGCGCGGGCCGGGGTAGAATGCGATGAGGCAGCAGTTCACGCGAAACGCGACTAGCTAGGTGTTGAGCGGCAAGTGGCAAGCGATCTCGTTCTTTGGACCATTCGGCTCGCTCTGGCAAGCTACAGCGCAAGCCTAGGGTTTGCCCTAGTAACGTCTCGTGCATCGTCGGCTTCCGCGCAGCAGACGAGATGTCGCGCCGCCGCCCGGTTGTTTTGGACGGTCGGCTGCCTGGCCTACTTGGCCCACGTCGCAGCGGCGTTTCGTTGTGAGCACGGTTGGAGCCATGCCCGCGCCTACGAACATACCGCTGAGCGCACCTGGGAGCTGACCGGCTGGGATTGGGGCGGCGGTCTCTACGTGAACTACTTGTTCACGCTGCTGTGGGCGGCCGACGCCGTCTGGTGGTGGGCCGGCGCCGCCAGTTACCGCGCACGCCGGGCTTGGATCGGCGCGGCCCTGCACGCCTTCATGCTGTTCGTGGCGTTCAACGCCACCGTGGTCTTCGGCGCGGGCGTCATTCGCTGGTGCGGCCTGGCCGTAGCGCTGGTCTTGGCCGCGGCGTGGTGGCGCTGGCGAGCGGCACGTCGGCCCGAGGAGGATCGCTCAGCGCGGGAGGCGACATCCGCGGATCGGCCGTGAGCGGCGACGCGGCCGCATCGGTCATCGGCAGCAGATACGGCTTCATCTTGGCTACCGTCTTGTCGCCGATGCCCTTGATGCGGTAGGCCAGGTCTTCGGGACGGACAAACGCCCCGCGCTGCCGCTCGACGATGATCTGCCGTGCCCGCTTCTCGCCGATGTTGGGCAGCAAGTCCAGCTCGGCCGCCGACGCCGTGTTCACGTCCAGGCGAAACGCGGCCGATTGGCGCGGCGGATCGCCCGGCTCCATTAGCCGGCCGCCGGCGCCGCCCGAGACCAGCCACGTCGCGGCCATTGCCATCACGCCCAGGAGCGTGCCGGCGGCCACCACCGCCTGATCGGGCGGTCGCAGAATGCCGGGACACAGTTTGCCACGGCACGAGGCGGCGAGGCGAACGAGGGCCGAGCGCATGCGGGCATTCTAGGGCCCGGCCGGAGCGCTGCGAAGGGTCTGGCACGTAGAACGGAATTCATTCCGTTCGTTGCCTCCGGGACGAAGGCTGCGGCGAACGGAATGAATTCCGTTCTACGGACTCGGACGGATTGGCAATCCGTCCTACGCCCACTTGGCGGCCACGGCCTCTTGCTCGGTGTCGAACAGTTTGAGGATCAGGGTCAGGCCGGCGTTTTCCAGGGCCTCGCGGACCAGCGGCCGCAGCTCGCACAGCCGCAGCGTGCCCCGCTGGGCTTGCAGCTTCTTCTCCAGGGCCACGAGCTTGCCCAGTGCGGTGCTGAAGAGAAACTCGACGCGGGCCAGGTTGAGCACCATCCGCCTGTTGGCCGGATCGCCGGCCAGCGCCAATAGCTCGGCGCCGATCTCCTCGACGTTGTCGGAGTTCATCCGCGCCGTCAGCAGCCGCACGACCGTCACGCCGCCCACGTGCTCGACTTCCAAAAACCCGGCAGGCTGCTGGGCGGCCGCCGCCCCGGCGGCCGCGTGCTGCGCGGCGGCGGCCGACGGCTCTGCGGCGGCAGCACTGGCCTGGAACAGCTCCCCGCAGTGCTGGCACTTCACGCGCCGCCCGACCACCTCGGCCGAAACCCGATACGCCTTCGCGCAGCGAGGGCAATGGACGACGATCACCATGGTGCGAAGCACGATCTCTAGCTAGAGACATGTAGACAAAATGGATGGACCAGCGATCCCGGTGATCGTGGGTTAGAGTGGCGGGGTGTTGTTGAACCCTTCACTCCAGAGCCACAAATGGGAGGCTGGTCCATGAGTACGAGCGTACGCTTCGTGGGGTTGGATGTCCATG
>JBGQHD010000764.1:0-3366 GCA_041497795.1 Planctomycetia bacterium | reverse complement strand
GAAGACACGGAAATCAACCTCCTCATCCGGCAGGCCGGGTGGGAGATTTGGTACACGCCTCAGTTACGCCTGCGGCACGTGGTTCCCGATCATCGCACGACGTTGTCTTATCTGTGCCGGCTGCACCACGGATTTGGGCGGGCGGAAGTCTACTTGCGTCAGTTGTCGCGCAATCAGACGCCGACGCTGCGCTCGCGCTTGGACGGCGCCACCTGGGCGCTGGGCGAGCTGGGTCGCGTGCTGGCGCGCTTTCCCCAGGGCTACGTGGTGCATCAGCGAGAACGCCCGACGTGGTGGATCCGCTTGAGCTTCGCGCTGGGTTGCCTGCGCGGGGCGGCACGATACTTGGTCACCGGGCGCGCCGCCTAAGGGCGTGCTCAGGCGGCGCGACGGCCCTGCGGGCGGCCGAGGAGCCGTCGAATCCAGGCGGCGGCTCGCCGCGGCACGGGTTCGAAGGCGTAGCGAAACACGCGCTGCGCGCGCGGGTCGAGCTGCTCGTAAAGGGCCCGGTCCAGATTGTGCTCGACGCTCCCGTAATCGTAGTCGCAGCCGCGGCGAAAGTAGCTGATCGTCAGCATCACGCGCGGCTCGTTCGACTCGTTGGGCGTGCCGCGGTGCCACATGGCCGGATCGCGAATCAGCACGTCGCCCGGCGAAAGCACGAGCTTGCGAGAATCCAAGTGGCGGGTGAACTCCTCCGCCGGCGCGTTGCGGCCGTCTTGGACGTTCGCCTCGACGCCGTGCCGGCGCAGCACCGCGTCGTCCCAGAGATGGCTGCCGCCGGGCCAAACTTCCAAAGGCCCGTTGTGCAGGCCGCACTCCATCAGCGGCACGTTGACGATGAAGTTGGAGGCATCGGGCCGCTGGCCGGGGACGTAGAAATCGCGGTGGGGCGACTGCAACATCGCTCCCCTGACACATGTGTCGCTAGAGACGAATTTGCAGTAGAGGTCCACCCCCAGAAGGGGCTCCAGAATCTCCAGGGCGAAAGCGTTCGCCACCACCAGCGGGTGACCGAACGGCGGCCGCAGCTTGGGGAAAACTCGCCAACGCGAGTTCCGCTCCCAGAATACCGCCCCCTCCTGCCGCGACGACTGAAGCCACGCTGCCGACTGCGGGCTGGTCTGGCAGTCTCGCAGCAGCCGCGCGAACGCCTCGCGCAGCTCGTTCACCAACGGCACATTCAGCGCGCCGTGCAAGATCACGTAACCCTGGGCATGCAGCAATTGAGCGGCCAGGTCGCGATGCTGCGGCGTGAGGCTTAGCCCGCTTTGCTCCTGCGGCGACAGCACAAGTCCGTTGCGAGATGCCGTCACGTGCTGGGGCGCTGCGAGGCGCCGTGAGGCGCGAGAAGCCTCGAGATCGACCGTATCAAGGACATGGCTCATGGAAGCAATCGCGAGTTCCGTCTGCCGTTCATTCGGGAGTTAGGGCGGAGCGATGCTATTGCCGGGCATAGGTACGGTCAAGCCAGGTACGAGCCGCGTGACCATGACAGCAGCGCAAGAACATTAAACGTGGGGCAGGCAAGAATGCCTGCCCCACGTCAAATCAGGACGGACCGCACTTCGACCTTGTTGCGAAGCGTGAAATCCGGGACATTTCCGGCCCTTCGGCCGGGTCGCCGCGAGAGGCTCACTCGGCGCGGCTCGTTCAGCCGAGCATGGCTACGGCTGATGCGCCAGCGCGAGCAAAAGCAGCGACGCCAGCGGGACACCTCCGTCCTCGGCCCAGGCCTATCCTGTCTCAAACGCCAGAGCATCTCCATGTTGCAAATCTCGGTGATTTTGCCGCTCCTGGACCATCGTGGGTACGCTCTGGAATGCGTGCGCGCCTGGACCCAGGGACAGACGTTCCCCGGCGACGACTACGAGGTGTTGGTGGTCGGTAACGGCTCCGAGCCGCGTTTGGAAGCAGCCGTCGCGGCGCTGCTGCGCCCGCAAGACCGGTTCGTGCGTCACGCCACCGACAACGAAATGGAGCTGTGCGACGCCGGCGCACGACAGGCGCACGGGCCGTGGCTGTTGTTCACCGAGCCCCATTGCGTGGCCCATCCGGATTGTCTTCGTGAGTTGCACAAGTTCCTGACGGAGAGCGATTTCGATGGCGCGTGTCTGCGAACCATCGACGACGGCAACCGCCAATTGCTGGCGCGCCTGGAAGGCCAGATGTACCGGCACGGATTCGCCCAATGGTCGCGGCCGGACAACTGGCGCAAGGTGCACAAGCGCGGCGCTGCCCTGCGCCGTTCGGTGTACGAGCAGGTCGGCGGCCTTGACTACCGGTACGGCTATTTCGCCGAACTGGCGCTGGCCGCCAAGTTGCACCACCAGGGATTCCGTCTGGGCCACGCGGCCGGCGCGGGGGTCAAGCACTTCGACTCCACTTCGTTCCACCACCTGTTCCTCTACTCAGGGAATTTCTCGCGCGGCGAAGGGGCCTATCGCGACCAGCACGACCCGCGCTACTGCGATCGCTATTTTGGCCCCAAACCCGAGTGGGCCTTACGCGCGGCGGCGCACCCGAGCATGGCGCGCGAGGCGTTCCGCGCCGTTTGGCGAACCCTCGGCGATGCGCTGCGGCACAGCCATCAAGCGGCAAACCGCTCGCTGGCCTGTTCCATGGCGCGGCGCGCGTTGCGATCGCTTCCGCAGATGATCTTTGGGCCGCGCATCCACTTGGCACGGGCACGTCTGGCGGTCCTCAGGGCCCAGGTTCGGCTCTTGGCATTTTCTGCCAACGAAGATGCTCGCTTCCGGAATTTCTTGCGGATGTGGGACTTGATGGCCAGCTATGGCAGGATTCAGTACGCCATTGCCCACCCTCTCTCGACCGCGGTCTTCAACGATCAGTCGCTGCGCGTGGACGTGGAGACCGTGGATAGCGAGGCGGTCCCCGGCTTTCACGCCCGCGAAGTCAACGCTGGCCGGGCGTTCCGCTGGACACGGGCCGTGGCCGTGCTGCCGGCGGAAGTCGCTGCCGGCGATTACGATGTGGCCCTCCAGGTGCTGCCGCTCCGCGGACCGGCCCGCGACCTTCCACTGCGTCTGTTTTGGAATGGCCACAAGCTGCGTCGGGTGAATGCCGACGACCAGCACGAAGTGGTCTACCGCATTGAAGCCGGCATGTTCACCTCGCGGCCCACGCAATACCTCGCGCTTACTTGCCAGCCGGTGAGACGTGATCGCGCGGAGGGCCGGGAGCTGGGCGTGCCCCTGACCGGTATCGAACTTCGGCCGCGAACCGAGCGAGACGTTCGGCCCGGCCCGACGCGTCGCGCGGACGAGCCCGTCGTGCATCGCAGTGCACTTGCACTTCCCTCGTCATCACCCACGTCTGGCCATGTCGCTTGATACGCCCGTTGTG
>JBGQHD010000763.1:0-3372 GCA_041497795.1 Planctomycetia bacterium | reverse complement strand
GTTTTCCTGGCGCTCGTTCCTGGCGCTCGTTCCTGGCGCTCGTTCCTGGCGCTCGTTCCTGGCGCTCGTTCCTGGCGCTCGCCACCAAGAGGCCGCCCAGGGGCCGCCTGTCATTCTGAGCGCAGCGAAGAATCTCGCGCGATGCTGCGGAGACCCCCCACTCGCCCACGGCGCATTTTCTTTCGCCGAATGGACGCAATTCGGCATCTGCCGCCATATAATCGGCCGCGCCGGCTGATCTCACCTACGGACCAAGTCCTGGGTGAGGCGGCCGCGCCAATTCTCGCGTCACTTCGCGACTAACCGGAACATCGGTCTATCAAGACGAGGAGGGCATCATGTCCCACGGGGCGAAGATGTTTCGCGCCGCGGCTGTGGCCACGGTTTGCGTCGTCGGCTTGGCGATGTGGTCTGGGTCGCAGGAACAGCGGCCGAAGACTGCCGGCAAAGACCCGCTTGATTCCCCAGCGGGTGCTGGCTCGGAGGACCACCCTTCGGCCGGCGGCGGCACATCGGCCGCCAAGACTGAGGAGACCGGGGACGAAGCCGTCTTCAAGAAGCTCGGGGAACCGACGGAGTTCTCGTTTAAGGGAACGCCGCTCAAAGACGCTTTGGCCGCAATCGCGAAGAAGCACAAGCTGACGATCGTCATCGACGACAAGAAGCTCGACGAAGCGAATGTTTCGGCAAAGACGCCGCTGACCCACGCGGCACGCGGCGTGCCCCTGGAGATCGCCCTGCAAAAACTCTTGAATGAAGTTGGCCTGGATTACATCGTCCGCGACGAAGTCGTCGAAGTGACTTCCCGCGACATGGCCGATACTTACCTCATCTATCGAATCTACCCCGTGGCCGATCTGATCGTGCCCCCACCGCAAGCAAGCGCTGCGGACGCTGAGGCTCGGCCCGACTACGAGTCGTTGATCCAAATGATCCAGCAAACCGTTTATCCGGACTCGTGGGCGGAGGCCGGCGGCCCGGGTATTGCCGGGCGGTTGCCGGGATGTCTGATGGTACACCAGACGATCGACCACCATCGCCAAGTGCAAGTGTTGTTACAAGTCTTGCGCAAGGCGCGCAAGATAGCAGCGGGCAGTGGCCCGCCCATGGAGCATGCCATCCGCGTTCGCGAATCAGAGTTTGACCAGCGGATTGAGGAGAGCCTTGGACGACGCGTATCGGTTTCCTTGGCCGATGCCTCCCTGAGCGACATCGTGAAGCTTTTGTCCAAGGAACATGGAATCGTTGCCAAGATCAACGTAAAGAAAGTGGAAGAGTGGGGTTTTGATCCTCGGAAAGTGCGAGGGACCTTCGCCGCCGACAACATCTCGCTCCGTTCGGCCCTGAGGTGGCTGCTTCGCGGGTACGCTCTTTCTTGGATCGTGCGGGACGGCGAACTGCTGATCACGTCGCGCGAAGAGGCGGAGAACTATCTTGTCACGCGGCTGTATCCCGTCGCCGACTTGGTTCCCGACGGCGGGCGAAAGGCGTCCCTCGAGCGCGCGGAGCGCGCTGGTCCGGGTGCGTTTGGTCGTGCCGCTATCGCGCCAGAGGCTGATGACTGGTTGCTGCAGACAATCAAGGGAACCGTCCTCCCCGACCATTGGCGCGACGCCGGCGGACCGGCGGAGGTCGAGTGGGCGCCACATGTGCCGCTGCTCGTGTGCACTATCGATCAGCAGGGACACCAGGAAATGGAGCGAGTCTTGGCGGACCTGCGGAAGCACGTCAAACCGCATGCCAAACCGGTGGGCGAGACCTTGCCTCAGCCCAAGACTCTCTGGGCATACGCAATTGTCTCTGACTCCGCAGACAGCGCAAAACTGGCCGACGAAGCCGCCAAGCTCATCCGAGACACGATCGCGCCGGAGACCTGGAACGCCAAGGATGCCGACGCGCTCATTCGCGCCTGGCCCGACCGGATCGTCGTGCGGCACACGGCGAAGGTGCACCGCGAGGTGCAGAAGCTGCTGCAAGAGGTCGGCCTGCTCAAGCCGTCCGACGCGGCGGAGCGGCCGACCCCGCCGCCGAGCGACGACTGACTCGTGCTGAGCGGTTGTGAATCAATGGTCAAACACGAATTGATGATTTGGGCCAGGCCCAACGGGGCCGAAACTCGACAGCCCAGGCCGAAGGCCTGGGTCCCGAGATACCATGACCCGTGTGTAGCCCTGAAAGGGCGGAACACCGCTTCGCCGTTGCGCCCTTTCAGGGCTATCGTGTTGTGGATTTGGCGCGACCCAGGCCTTCGGCCTGGGCTGTCGAGTCTCGCGCCTTCGGGGCTCGATACAGCGCGAGCGCCGCAGGCCGCCATACTTCACAACCTCTAAGTCCTGCCTGACCGAGCTTTGCGAGGCGTAAGCTCGGCGTTACGGCGTGTTCGATTCACTGGAACAGAATCTCTCCAACAGACGAAGAGGAGGCCCTTATGTGTCCGACGTATCGCAAAGTGGCACTCTCCTGCGCCGCGATCCTCGCCGCTTACATCAGCGGCTTCGTGCCTTGGGCCGGTGCTCAGGAGGCCCGGCCGCAGCCCGGCGGCGCCGGTCCAACAGCCGCGCCTGCGTCGGCCGCAGAGTTCGAGGAACAGGCCGAAGCGGCCATTCTCAAGAAGCTTCAGCAGCCGGCCGAGTTTTCGTTCCAGGCGACGCCGCTTCGGGAGGCGATGGACTCTCTGGCCCAGAAGCGTGGGCTAGCGATCGTGATCAACGAGTCGGCGCTGAAGGACGTGGACGCCGCCGGGGAAGTGAAGCTCAGCGGGGCCGCCAAGGGCATCTCCCTCGAGTTTGGCCTGAATCGCCTCTTGGGCCAGACGAAGCTGGCTTGGGTCGTTCGCCACGAGGTGCTGGAGATCACGAGCAAGGAAGACGCCGACACGCACCTCGTCACACGGGTTTACCCGGTGGCCGACCTGGTGGTGCCGGTCCTTCCGCCGGGGACCGACCCCAAAGCGCCGCCGCCTGAGCCGGACTACGAGTCGCTGATGCAGGTGATCAAGAACGTGGTCCGGCCTGATTCTTGGAAGGACGCCGGCGGACCGGGCACCATCGAGCCGGTCGTGCTGACGTTGGTGGTCTCGCAGACCCAGGCCATTCAGCGTCAGGTCGTGGAGTTGCTCGCGGCGCTGCGCACCGCCGAAAAGCTGGCCGATCCAAAGCTCGCGACGCGGCAGTCGGTCATCAAATGCTACGACGGCCGGTCGGAGGAGCGCGTGGCGGAAATCCTCGGCCACCGAGTCACCCTCGACCTGGACAACGCTTCGCTGGCCGATATCGCCGCCGCCTGGCCCAAGCAGTTTGGGCTGGACGTGGCGCTGGACCACCGCAGCTTGCAGGAGGCCAACGTGGACGCCGCCAAGACCACCTTCGGCCT
>JBGQHD010000762.1:0-3374 GCA_041497795.1 Planctomycetia bacterium | reverse complement strand
CGCCTTGCCGTTGGGCGCTCGAAACCCTTCGGCATTGAGCCGCTCGGCGATTACGTCGGCGCCCACACCTGCCTCTACCCACTCGCTGACCCGCTGGCGGAGGATCGAGAACGTGCTGAGTTGGTCGACCCGGGCCACCGGTCGGCGGAAGCGGGTGTAGGTCTCATGGCCCCCGGCCCAGTACACCTTCGCCTCGACCTGTCATGGGGCGCGTTAAAACCGGCCACTGAGGGGCGCGTTCGAGCCGGCCGGTGAATGGATGTGGTTCGTGGGTGGTTATGTCGTGTTTCTGGGCGTTGAGCAAGGGTCGGCGTTGCGGATTCTGCGGCGTTTGACCCGGTGGGCGCGTTGGGCCGGTTTTGGATTCGGTTGGCGGGTCCTTGCCGGGCAGGTGCGGCAGCTATAATCCAGTCGCCTGGTGAAACGGAGTCGGGCTCTGCTGGGGAGCATCCCGACAAGGGATAACCAGGCCAAGGGCGGAAGAACGTCCGCTAGGCCCTGGGGCCGCGAGGCTGCCGGGGCCTTGGTCTTTCTGGACGTCCCTTCTTCCTTCGTCCTGGGCATTCTTTTGTCCTGCCATGCCTCCTAAAACCCAATGCGGTCTCCTTCCTCGGGCGGGTGGGCGCATCGAGTGAGCTTCATTCCTTGTCAGCCTCTCCCTGCTCAGGCTTGTCGGGTGGCGAAGACCTGCGCAGCCGGTAGCTCTTGCCGGTGATTTGAAGGATCTCGGCGTGGGCCAGCACGCGGTCGAGGATGGCGGTGGCGGCCGGCACGTCGCCGATCAGTTTGCCCCAATCCTCCAGTGGACGGTTGCTGGTCATCATCGTGCTCCGCAGCTCGTGGCGGCGCATGATGATCTCGAACAGAAACTCCCCACTCCGCTTGGGCAACTGTTTCATCCCCATGTCGTCCAAGATCAGTAGGTCCGGCTTGAGGTAGCGGGCCATCACCCGCTCGTGCCCTTCGAAGGCTTCGTCGTGCAACAGGTCGCGCACGGCGTCGAAGATCGAACGATAGAGCACGGTCCAGCCGGCCTTGATGAGCGCCAACCCGACGCCTTGCGCGACGTGACTCTTCCCCACGCCCGGCGGGCCGAGCACGACCGAGTCGCGGCGCTCGCGCACGAAGGCGCCGGCCGCCAGATCGTAGACCTGCTTCTTCTTGATCGAGCGGTTGAAGTCCCAGTCGAAGTCCTCCAAAGACTTGGGCTCGCGGAACCCGGCCGCCTTGATGTGCCGCTGGATCTGCCGCTGATGACGCACGGCCAGCTCGTCGCGGAGCACCAGTTCCAGGAACTCGGCGTGGTCCAGCCGGTTCGCGGCGGCCTCTTGCAGGCGGACGTCGAGGGATTCGGCCAGACCCGAGAGACGGAGCTGCTTGAGAGGTTCAGACAACTTGGCGTTCATCGTACGGACGCTCCTGGCGGAATTGCTGGAGGGAAGCGAGCGAGTAATCGCTCAAGGGACGAATCAGCGGATGTTCTTGCAGGAACTCGAAGGGCTGCTGTTGCTGCTCGGCTTGGCGCTTCAGCAGCTCGCGGATGGTTCGCAGGCGGTACGCCCCGTGGGCCAGGGCCGTTTGGCAGGCGCGTTCCAGCGACTCGACGCGGTGCTTGCCGGCCAAGGCCTTCAGCCCGACCAGCACGCGTACCGCCTCGATGCCGCGGGCCTGCGTGGTGGCCTCGGCCCATTGCCGCGTGTGCTGGCCGATCGTGGCGATCTGCCGGAGCAGCGCATCCGTGCCACGCTCCACGGCCGAGACCTTCTCCCGCGGGATATGCTCGGAGGCCGTGCGGAACCGGCCCGGCTCGGCCTTGGCGTGCACGGCGACTTGTTCCCAGCGCTCGTTGAACACACGCACCAGCCGGCCGTCCCAGCGCGCCCAGACCGTGCAGCCGACGTACTCCGGCGGCGCCGAGTAGCAGGCGCTGTCCACCTCGATGTGGCCATCCAGGTGAACCACGCGCAGCGCTTCGTGGAACGCAGGGAATCGCGTGGCCGGCAGCGGCAGCAGCGCGCCTTGCTCTTGTTCCTCAAACAAGCGGGCCACCTGCCGCTTCGTCGTGCCGTGAATCCGCGTGTCGGCGATCCGCGTCTCCCAGTCGAGCAAGTGGGCGTTCTGCGCTTCCAGGCTGGTGAATGTGCGGCCGGCCAGGGCGTTTCCCTTCACGTACTTCACGCCGGCCTCGACCTTCCCCTTGTGGCGCGGCGTGTACGGCTTGGTCGGCAGGAACACCGTGCCGTAGTGAGCGGCAAACGACTGCAGCTTGGGATGCACCTCCGGGTCATACCAGTCGGCCCGAGCCACGGCCGCCTTGAGGTTGTCGATGACGAGGCGCTTGGGCACGCCGCCGAAATGGGCGAAGGCGTTCTCCAAGCAGTGGATGAACGCGTCGCTGCTCTGCCGCCAGACCGCTTCGCTGTAAGCCTTGCGCGAGTGCGAGAGCACGATGCGGAAGATCCACGGCCGGCGCCGCTTGCCGTCCGCACCGATCACCGGCGCGCCGCTGCCGAAATCGACCTGGGCTTCCTCGCCCGGCAACGTCTCCAGCCGCCGGCAGGGCAGCTCGACCCTCTTCCGCAGCCGGGCCGCGTAACGCCGCACGCTCCAATACTTGCCGGTAAAGCCGTGCTCATCGACCAGGTCCTGATGGATCCGCTTGGCCGACAGGCCGGCCTGGAGCTTGGCTTCGATGATCGGCCGAAACGAGGCACACTCGCTGGGTGGGCCGCTGACCACCCGCGGGCTGCCGGCCCAAGGCGTGGCCGGAAGTGCCGGCAATTCCCCTGCCAACCCGGTGGGCGCGTTTGGCTGGTTTTGGGGCGCCTCGGCGAGGGACGCGCCGGCCGGATTGCATCCTGCGCCGGCGGCTACCGGCTCACCGCCTACTTCCGACCCGGTGGGCGCGTTGCTTGCCCCTTCCCCGGAGCCGGTGGGCGCGTTTGGCCGGTTTTTAGCCTCTGCCGCCGCCAGGTACCTGCCCACCGTCTCGCGGTGGACGCCCAGCAGCCGGCCAATCTCCCGGTTCGAGTGCTCGGAAGCGTGCAGTGTGAAAATCGCGTTGATCTGGGCCATCGAAAGCCGATTCGCCATGGTCTGATTCCTCCAGCGGGGTTCCGCTGAAGGTTAGTCAGACCGCGAATCGTCCTCCCTCAATGGCCGGTTTCAACGCGCCCACACGTGGCCGGTTTTACGCGCCCCATGACACATTACCGGGGAACGGTTTTGGCAGACCCTTGAGTTGTCATCTGCCGACCCACTTTGGTACCGGAGCTACGAGCGCCGCACCGCCAGTAATAGGCGACAGGTAATCTTGGGCGTCCAGCATCTACACTCCTTGCTCGACCACGTCGCCCAGGAATGTGAAGCCGGCG
>JBGQHD010000761.1:0-3374 GCA_041497795.1 Planctomycetia bacterium | reverse complement strand
TCAAATTGTTCCCTCCGGCCGGCGCCGATCCGGCCAGCCAAACTTCCGGCTACGCCTTCCTCTATGCGTCGGCCGCGGTGATCGTTCTCTCCGCGCTCAACATTCTGGGCGTGATGGTGGGCAAGGCAGCCCAGAACTTCTTCACTGCCGCCAAGGTGCTTGGCCTGGGAGGCATCCTGGTCGCCGGTTTCTTCTGGGGGCAGGGAGCCTCGGCCCTGGCGGTCGCGCCGGATCACGCGAAAGCGGTCTTCGCGGACGGGGGCTCAACGGCGTGGGGTCTGGTGATGATCCTGGTGCTTTTCACCTACGGCGGCTGGAACGACGCGGCCTTCGTCGCCGCCGAGGTCCGTAACCCCAAACGCAATATTCCCCGCGCCCTGATCTTCGGCACGCTCGGCATCACGGCGATCTACCTGCTGGTGAACGCCGCCTACATCATGGGCCTGGGATTCTCCAGCGCCCAGCAATCGCAGGGAATCGCCGCCGACGTGCTCCGCCTGCCGCTGGGCGACTTCGGCCACAAGGCCATGTGCCTGCTGGTCATGGTGTCGGCCCTGGGGGCCGTCAACGGGCTGATTTTCACGGGCTCGCGCGTGTATTGGAAGCTCGGCTCCGAGAACAGCGTGTTCGCGGCGCTGGGCCGTTGGCACCCACGGCTGGGGGCTCCCCATTGGTCCTTGCTCGCTCAGGCGATGATCTGCCTGAGCATGATCTTCGTCGTGGGCAGTGAAACCGGCCGCGACGCCGTGAACGGATTGCTGACGCGGCTGGGAGCCGACGCCATTCAGTGGAGTGGTCACGGGGGCTTCGGCATTCTCGTGACCTGCAGCGCTCCGATCTTTTGGGCGTTCTTTCTGCTGACCGGCCTTTCGCTGTTCGTGCTGCGCGTCAAGGATCGCCACTTGACTCGCCCGTTCACCGTGCCGTTGTATCCCGTCGTGCCGCTGATTTTCTGCGGCATGTGCGGGTACATGTTTTACTCGGCCGTCACCTACGCACACTCCCAGTTCCATGGGTTCGGTTACTTCCCCTGGGTCCTGTTGGGCTTGGGTGTGCCACTCTATTTCCTGAGCCGACAGCCCCAGCAAGCCGCCGCCGCTCCCGACGCCGAGGGGACTCCGGAGGCGGAACCCGAGGGGGTCGGCGCGTAAGCTGTTGGTTGAGAACTCGCCGTCATCCGTCCGAACGAATGTACCAGGAGGCTTTGTCATGCCCCACGCTGCCATCCATCGTCGCAATCTTTTCTGGCTGCTGCTCTTGGCCCTCACCGTGGGCCTGATTGCCGCCGCCGGGTTCTACGTGGTGCCGCTGGCGCTGGCGGCCGACGACGAAGACGAAACGCCCGACGTCGTCTTCGTGCCCACGGCGCACGACGTGGTCGCCAAGATGCTCGAGGTGGCCGGCGTCAAGAAGGGAGACGTGGTCTACGACCTGGGCTGCGGCGACGGCCGCATCGTGGCCACGGCCGCCAAGAAGTTCGGCTGCAAGGGGACCGGCTTCGACATCAACAAGGATCGTATCAAGGAGTCGCTGACCACGGTCGAGAAGTTCAACGTCGGCCACCTGGTTTCGATCGAGAAGAAGAACATCTTCAGCGTCGATCTGGCCGAGGCCAATGTCATCACGCTGTACCTGCTGCCGGAGTTGAATGGCCGGCTGATCCCGCAGCTCCAAAAGATGAAGGCCGGCTCACGGATCGTGTCGCACGAGTACCTCATGAAGGACGGGGACGACAATGAACTCGCCAAGCCGGACAAGACGATCAAGATGATCTCCCGCGAGGACAACACCGAGCACACCATCTACCTGTGGACGATCCCGCTGAAGACGGAAGAGGAAAAGAAAGCAGAGAAGAAGGAAGAGAAGAAGCCGGAGAAGACAAAGGGGTAGTCTCGTTCCCACGCTCCGCGTGGGAACGCGAGCCTCGCCGCTCCGCGGCGAAAATGGCTGGACTCCGAGACGATTTTCGGCGCTCGCCGGGCGCACTCGCCGCGGAGCGGCCAGGCTGGTGTTCCCACGCAGAGCGTGGGAACAAGAACACTATGCTGCTCATCGATGCCGCCAGTGCCGAGCGGTACCTGCGCGACGCCGGCCGCCTGGGCGCCAACGATGCCGTCGAAATCACGCGGCTCGCCGGCGGCGTATCCAACGAGGTGCTCTACGTCGCCTTTCGCGGCGAACCGTCGCGCGACTTCGTGCTCAAGCAGGCCCGTGAGCAACTGCGCGTGGCCGACCCCTGGTTCTGCGGCGTGGACCGCATCTGGCGCGAGGTCGAGGTGCTGCACCTCTGCGAGCGCGTCTTGGCCGCGCGACGCGACGATCCTCCCGACGGCCGGCCGCCGCTCGCCCGCACGCCGCGGATCGTGTTCGAGGACCGCGAGAACTATTGCTTCGGCATGGAGGCGGCCCCGCGCGAGCATACGGTCTGGAAGCGGCGGCTCCTCGTGGGGCAGGCCTTCCAGCCTGCCTGGCAGACAGGAATGTCTGCCCCACAAACAGCCACAGCCGCTCGCGGTGACCTGCGCGGCGAGAGCGACGCCGACATCGCCGAGCAATGCGGCCGCTTGCTGGGCACGCTGCACGGCGGCACGTGGGGCGACGCTCGCGTCGCCGCGGCCCTGGACGACCGCCGCGTCTTCGACGAGCTGCGGCTCGATCCCTACTATCGCACCATCGCCAGGCGGTTCCCCCAGTGGGCGACTCATCTCGCGCAACTGGTCGATTCCGTCTGGGGCCGGCGGCTGTGCCTGGTGCACGCCGACTTCAGTCCCAAGAACCTGCTGGTGTACGCCGGCGGGCGCGGGCTGATGATGGTCGATTTCGAGACCGGGCACTACGGCGACCCAGCGTTCGACCTGGGCTTCTTCCTCAGCCACCTGATGCTCAAGGCGTTCTACCATGCCCCCCGGCACGAGCCGCTGCTGCAGTTGACCGAACGGTTCTGGGCGGCCTACCGCGAGACGCTCGTGGGGCACGTTTCCAACGTGCCCACGGCCGGGAGGCACGTTGGAAACGTGCCCCACGATCTCGAGCGTCACGCCATCCTCAACTTCGCCGGCTGCGCCTGGGCGCGGCTCGATGGAAAGAGCCCGGTGGAATACCTGACCGACCCGTCGCGGCGCGATCAGGTTCGGTCCTTGTGCCATGACTTGCTGGCACAGCCGCCGGCCGTGTGGGACGATGTGCTGGCACAGTGCAGAGAGGTGCTGGGCAGAAGTATCCTGGACTGAGACCCTAGGCTTTGTCAGAAAACTCAAAGCTCAGACGAAGTCCCTGGTTCAAACAGGCGGTGTGCCATGTGGCGAGCGATCGTGCTCTTCGTGCCGCTCTGCGGCGTGTTTTCTGCAAGCGAGCAGGCTGCGGCCGACGAGCCT
>JBGQHD010000760.1:0-3375 GCA_041497795.1 Planctomycetia bacterium | reverse complement strand
CACGTGGCCGAACTCATGGACCAGGATCGAGACGAACACGCAGCACACCCAGATCACCACGTCTTGCATGGCGCTGGGACCGGTGGAGCTGGGCCAGCCGAAGATCACGCTCACCAGCCAGAAGAGCGGATGAACGCGGACGTCGGTCCGCAGCAGCCGGAAGCGGAGATCGTAGGTGGTATGTTCTGGCTCACTGAGAAACACGCAGGTGCTCCGGCTGCTTTGCAGGCGTTTGCGGGGGCTGGACGTGTGGCGGTATCATCCACGAAGTGATTGACACCGCTAACTGGCACCGACCCAATCTAGCGTTCAGCCGCGGGCGAGGGAACTATCGCATGCCCGTCTACATTCTCGCCACGCTCGATACCAAGGGCCACGAGGCCGCCTTCGTGCGCGACCAGCTTGCCGCGCGCGGCGTGGAGGGTTTGATCGTCGATACCGGCTGCCTGGGCGAGCCGGCGGTGACGGCCGATATTTCGCGGGAAGACGTGTTTCTCGCGGCCGGCACGTCGCTGGACGAGCTGCGCCGCCGGGGTGACCGGGGCGAGGCGGTGACGCTGGCCGCGCGCGGAGCGGCCCGGCTGATCGCCGATCTGCACGCCCAAGGCCGCGTCGCCGGCGTGCTCTCGCTCGGCGGCTCGGCCGGCACCACGATCGGCACGGCGGCCATGCGGGCTTTGCCGCTGGGCGTGCCCAAGCTGATGGTCAGCACACTGGCCTCCGGCCAGGTGCGGCACTACGTGGCCGACAAGGACGTGCTGATGCTCAACTCGGTGGTCGATATCTCGGGCATCAACCGCGTCAGCCGACTGGTGCTGGGGAACGCCGCGGCGGCGATGGTGGGGATGGTGCAACGCATTTCACCGGCCGTTGGCGGACGGATTGAAAATCCGTCCTACGAAGAGCGAGACAAGCCGCTGGTGGCGGCCACGATGTTCGGCGTCACCACGAAGTGCGTCGAGCGGGCCAGGCAAGTGCTCGAAGCGGCTGGCTACGAAGTGCTCGTCTTCCACGCCACGGGCAACGGCGGCCAGGCGATGGAGTCGCTCGTGAGCGACGGCCTCATCGCCGGCGTGCTCGATATCACGACGACAGAACTTGCCGACGAGCTGGTCGGCGGCGTGCTCAGCGCCGGGCCGGACCGGGTCACGGCAGCCGCGCGGCGCGGCGTGCCGCAGGTGGTGTCGGTCGGGGCGCTGGACATGGTGAACTTCCACGGGCCCGAGACGATCCCCGACAAATTCCGTGCCCGGCGGTTCTATCGGCACAATGCCACGGTGACGCTGATGCGGACGACGCCGCAGGAGAACGAGCGGCTGGGCGAAGAGATCGCCCGCAAGGTGTCGGCCTCGACCGGCCCGGCAGCGGTGATCCTTCCGCTGCGTGGCGTGTCGGCGATCGACGCCGCCGGCCAGCCGTTCGACGATCCGCCGGCGCGCGAGGCGCTCTTCGCGGCGATCCGCGCCAACCTTAATGGCGTGGAATTGATCGAGCTGGACCGGCACATCAACGATCCGGAGTTCGCCGAAGCGGCAGCCAGTAAGCTGCTGGCGCTGATGAAGGCGGCGAGCATGGCCTAACCGCCGGCGCCGCGCCGTCATTCTGCGGGCGCACTGTCATTCTGAGCGGAGCGAAGAATCTCGATGCTGCGTGGGAGATCCTTCGCTGCGCTCAGGATGACTTGCTGCGCTCAGGATGACATTCTGCGCCAGGATGACTTGCTGCGCTCACGTCGCCGCGCCGTTCTCGCGGTCGAGCACGTCATCCAGCTCCGCCTCGTCCACGATCCAGCCGCGGCAATTCGCGCTGCCGCAGCCGCAGGGGATGGCCGCTTCGGCCTCCCAGGCATAGTCGATGGTCAGCTCCTCGCCCGGCCGGATCACCCGCAGGGCCGTCAGCCAGATGCGGTCGGGCGTGATGTCGCCGTCGGCCTCGTCCCACGAGAAGATCTCGCAGTTGGGGTCGCAACTGTGATTGACGTAGCGGAACGGCGCGTCCGGCTCGAGTGCCCGCCCGGTGTCCAGGTCGATGCAGTATTCCGAGCCGTAGCCAACCTTGTGGACGATCGTCCCGGTGACTTCACCGATGATCTCATCGGGCACGATCACGCGCTCGGCGAACACTCCCAGGCCGAACCGAGCGGGCCCGACGCGAACGGCCGGCGGCGCGTCGCCGAGTGCCCTGGCCGATTCCTTCGCGTAGGCCATGCTGAGTTCCTGCTTCGACGGTCCCGATGGTCATTCCTTGCTGCAATGCGGAAGGAAGAGGTATACCTGTTGCGCTGGATTATTAGAAGTGCGACTCGAGTAGGTGCCGCCTGCCGGGCGGCACGGGCCTCCCGTGGGTCGCCGGGCGGATTGTCCCGCCCGGCAGGCGGGACCTACTTGATCACTTCCAAGCACACCAGCCGGCTGCCGTCGCGGGCTCGCAGGCCGTCTTCGCCACGCAGGTAGAGCAGGCCGTGCGAGAGGACCGGCGCGGCCCAGGCGGGGTATTTTAAGAGGGCCGGCGGACCGAAGCCGGGCGGAGGTGTGCCCTTCCTCTTATCGTGCAGCGTGACGCGCGAGACCTCTTCGTACTTGCTGGCACTGGCCTTCAGCAGGATCAGCTCGCCGTTCTCGGTGAGGCAGATGAAGTGCCCATCGACGTACATCAGTGACGAGCGGCCCAGGTTGGGATCGTCCTCCGCCTTACGGCCGTCGTGGATCCAGGCCACCTTGCCGGTGGCCAGCTCCACGCAGCGCAGTTCGGCCTCGGGCGGGTGCCGGCCGCTACAACCGTAGACGTAGCCGTCGTGATGGATGGCCGTGTTCCAGTGGGTCATCAGGCTCTTGCGGCGGCCTTTGCGCTCATCGCTCCAGACCACGTCGTAACCACCGGGCTTGGCGCCATCCGCCTTGACTTTGAGCACGGCAGCGCCGACGCCGTAGCACTCGGAGATGAGCACGTTGTCGTCAACCACGACGGGATTGCTGGCGTTGACGCACTCCAGGCTTCTGGCCCGCCAGGGGAAGTGGAAGTCGAGCTTGCCGGCCGCCGGCTCGAAGCCGAGCAGCCCGCCGCGGGCGAACACGAAGCACCACCGCCGGCCGTCGATGGTGGCGGCCGCCGGCGCCGCGTAGCCGGCCAATTCGTCGCCGAGCTTGTACTTGACCTCGCCGGTCCGCTTATCGAAGGCCACGATGCCCGAGCCGTTGGGCTTCACCAGGTCGAGCCGCAGGCCCACGTCCGGCATATCGGCCGGGCTGCCGCCGACGACGGTGATCAGCAGGTCCCCTTCGACCAGCGGCGCCGCGCCGACGCCGAAGAAGTTCTGCTTGACGTTGAACTTCTTGAACGTGTCCACCTTCCAGATCTGCTTGCCGGTGAACGCAT
>JBGQHD010000759.1:0-3386 GCA_041497795.1 Planctomycetia bacterium | reverse complement strand
GGCCGGTAGCGCGCCTCGCCCAGGCCGACGTAGTTCAGCACCTCGTGCGAGCGCTGCATGGCGTCCTTATGCGACATGCCGGCCAGCTCGCCGGCGTAGGCCACGAACTCGATGCCCGACACGCCGGGGAACAGGCATTCGTCTTCCGGCACGAAGCCCACGGCCTGGCGAATTTCGCGCTGCTGCGTGCGGATGTCCATGCCCAGCACCTGGCCGCCGCCGCCGTCCAGCGTAATCAGCCCCAGCAGCGTGCGAATCAGCGTGGTCTTGCCGGCGCCGTTGGGTCCCAGCAGGCTGACGGCCCCGGTGGGCGCCTCGACCGAAAGCTGGCGCAGGGCGGTGATGCGGCCGTAGGTCTTCGTGACGTCGTGCAGTTGGAAGAGCATAGCCGCTTCGTGGCGCGGGGAGCGCGCCCGACGCGGCGCGCCGAGCACGGCTTCTCGCGGACGACCGTCCGCGCAGTGCAATGAAGCCATCCGTTACTGTGGCGTGTTTCGCGCCACAAATCAAGGCACCGCCGCAACCGCCGCAAGTGGTGGCGTCCTAGTCGGGTGAACCTCAAATCTTCACGCCGAACATCGAACGTCCAACGCCCAACATCGAACATCGAACGGCCCGCCCCTCACCCCGGCCCCCCCCGGCCCACTCCCCAGTGCCCAGAGGGGAGAGGGGGTTTGAAACTGGCTCTACTTCTTCCCGACGGCGCGGATGAACTGCACGGCATCCGCCACCACGCTGCCGTCGGCGCCCTGGGCGCTGATCTCGATCCGCTCGTCGTCACCGCCTTGGAAGTTGAACGTGCCCAGCGAGTGAAACAGGCCGTCGATCGCCGGCGGCTGCCGTTGGTTGACGGTGATCGTCACCGGCTTGCCGTCGGCGGGGAAGATTTGCACCTTGACGTTCGTCGCCCGTTGGGGAGCCGGCACGTACGACATCCGCACTTCGAAGGTGCCGGAAACCGTCACGGGGAACCGTGCTACGTGATCGCCGCTTTTGGCGACCTGGTAATAGCGGCCGACGTATTTGTCGCGCAAATCCTGCGTCGCCAGCCAATCGCCCCGCAAGACGGCGGCGTTGTCGTCCAGCGCGCCCACCCCCAGGCTTTCCACCCTCACCGGCTCGACGCCGGCCTTGGCGTCTTCCTCGCTGTTGAAGGCCGGCCGCTGTTGCTGCTGCTGGATGACGACCGGCGGCTTGGGGCTCCGTGTCTTCAGGTAGATCATGGCCGCCACGAGAAGGACCAGCGCCGGCGACAGCCAAATCAGGTATTCCTTCCAGCTTCGCGCCTTGACCTGCCGCTTGGCGCGCTTGCCGGGCTGCTCGGGGGGTGGTGATGATTTCGCCGGTGCCGGGCTAGCGGCGAAATTCAAAGCCAGCGGCGACTCGTCCGCAGCGGGAGCCGGCGATTGGGGCGAAGGCCGGGCCGGTCGCTGGACTCGCGGCGCGCGCTGGAGTTCAGCCTTTAGGCTGCCAGCCTGAAGGCTGGACTCCAACTGCGCGTCGTACTGGGCCTTTCGCCCCTCGTCGAGCAGGCACAGCCGCGCGGTCGCCACTTCCTCCAGCAGCCTTTGCAATTGGGGCAGGTGTGCCCCCTGGTTGCAGCCTTCGAGGTAGGCCGCCACGCGATTGGCGGCCGCGTCGATGACCTCGGGATCGGCCTCGAACAGCTCGATGCCCAGCAGCCGGTAATGATGGGGCGGCTGGTCCTTGGGAGCGATGCCCAGCCACTTGTGATACGAGTCGAACGGTTCGGCCATGAACGGCGAGGGGGTGTGAGGTTGGGGAATGAATACGAGATGAATCTTGTTCACCCGATTATCAGCCGTGGGTCGGTGGAATTCAACCGGGCCAACGGTCTCGTGGGGCGGCTCGGCGGTCGTGATGCGCGCGCCCCGGGCTACGGGACGTCCACCGCTTCGCCGTCGTGGCGGCAACTGAGCAGGCGCAGCACGCGCGGATCGGTGCCGTTGGAAATCGGCCGCACCGAGGCGTCCCCGAGGGCGAACAGCGTGACGCCATCGTGCCAACTGCCAAACTTCCAGGGGTCGTCGTCCTCGCGCCAGCGGGCCAACGGCTTGCCATCGAGCGCGTCGGTCGCCACGCGAATGGTATTCGGGTCCTCGATGGCGACCAGCGCCGGCTCGTCGTACTCGCCGCCGAGCCACTGGGGGCGCATGTGCTTCTCGCCGATCATCAAAGTGTTCTCTAGCCCGTCGGTGACCGATTTGAACGTCGTCGCGGAGTGGAATCGCGCACTGCCATCTGGGCGAATCGTCACGGAGGCGCGAAAGACGATCATGCCGTCGCTCGCTGAGTCCCAAGCTGTGGAATTCGACGTGGACACGGCCACATAGTCGGTGGGACAACCGCCGGCATACGGGCCACCTTGCCGTGCGCCTTCACTGCGACGAGAGGGGCACCAGTACACGGTCCACCGACGATGCCGGACTACCAAGGACAGGTTGACGCTCGATTGGGCAGGCTTGGCAAGGTCTAGTTGCGAGTATAGCGCATTGCTCTCGATATAGGGCAGCGTCAAACACTGCCACGCCCAGCAGTCGGGATCTGTGGCCAACGGCGGAAGCTCATTTGTTGAATCGTGATAGAGATGTATCCCGAGGGCCAGTTGGCGCAAGTTATTCTTGCACTGTGCCCGCCGGCCTTGCTCGCGTGCGTAGGGAATGAAGCGTGCGCCGATGCCCAGCAAGACGCTGATGACCGCCACCGCCACCAAGAGCTGCATGAGCGTGAATCGCGGTGGCCGTTGGACCGGCTCGTTCATGGCTTGGCTCCTCTCCGGGGCGCAAATTCACTTCTCATCGCTCAACTTCACCGGCTCTTTCCCGGCGGTCCACGCGGCGGCGCGGCGGATGAGCGTGGCCACGGCCGGCGTGCGGAGCGAGTCGGCCGAGTGGCCTAGCACGGTTTGGAACACGCGCCCCTTGCCGTAATTGTAGACGAACGCCATCGGCTCGTCCTGGCCGGTGACTTTGCTGTGGGCCGTGGCCAGCACTTCGATCGGCTCGGTCCCCTGCTGGCGGAAGTACAGCTCGTCGGTGGTCTCGAACGCCGGCAGGCCCTTGGTGATCGGGTGGTCAGCTTTGGCGATCTCGACGCGGAACTTGCCATAGGCATCGTGCCCGCTCTTGCCGGCGGTGTGGTCCCAGACGCGGCGGCAGATCTTGCGGTACTCGGGCAAGTCGGATGCCTTGCCCACCTCCGGCAGGGAGAAATGGAATGCCCCATTCGAGAAGTGAACGAGCACCAGCCCGCCGCCGTCCGCGAGGTACTTCACGAAGGCCGCTTGGGCCGCCTCGCTCAGGCCGGGCCGCTGCCAGTTGCAATAGTTGAAGACGATGAGCTGCTGCTGCCGCAAGGCGTCGCTT
>JBGQHD010000758.1:0-3387 GCA_041497795.1 Planctomycetia bacterium | reverse complement strand
TGTCGCTCCGCAGAGCCCCAAAGTCGATCAGCCCCGCGACGGCATCTCCCACAAAGAGCACGTGGTCGTGCCAAATGTCGCGGATGCACGGCTGCAGCGGGACGGCGGCTGCGGCGAAGGCGAGCAGGCTCCGCTCGACAAGTGGAGCGACCTTGGCAAAGGACTCAAACAGCGGTTCGCTGCGTGCGGCCAGCTCCGGCCATCGCGCGGCATTGCGGCCCAGCTCGCGCCGCAGGTCCGCCAAGCCGCCATTCATCAGATCGCGCAAAAGAGCAAGCCGCCGGGCAACGCCGGGCGGATGCGCGGTTCGCGGTCCGTCACTCGGCATGGTTGAGGCGGCGATGTGAAAGGCGGCCAAAGCCCGCAGGGCCGCACGAAGTCGGTCTTCGGACGGCCGCGCGTGGTAATCGGCCTGGCCGGGCAGCCAAGGAGTCAGCTCCCACAAATGGCCCTCCTGCTCGACGAACGTGCGTCCGTCTCGAGTCAGCCACGGCCGGGGAACGAGTTGGAACCCTCGACTCCACACGTGTGCCAGCACGTCGTGGATTTGCCGCAAGCGATCCGGCGTCGGATGCTCGCGCGGCCAGCGACGCAGGCAGAGCCGACCACAAGAAGCCGAGAGCCGCCAGAACTCGGCCCCACTGAAACCCCCGGCGGCGCCCAGCGCCTCGACTCGGCTGGGCTGGCATTCGGCCGGATAGAGCGCCAAGGTACATTGCCAGTTCATACCGTCATTGTCTTGCAAGAAGGTCCTGAAGCAACGCCATCAGCGAAAGAAGCCCGGCTTCTTGGAGAAGCCGGCTTCTATGGCCAGCGATGCTCGGACGCAGTCCATATCCCTCTATCCCTCTTGCTGATGAACGAAGGACGTTTGGCACGCTGCCTGCCGATACTCGATTGATGGCCGTCGCTGGCGAATCTGCGTCCCCTCGACAAGCCAGCAGGGGCGACGGACTTGATGAAATGAACAAAATAGGTAATCTACTTGGATTGCGTAGGTTGACTGCTTAACGTGTCGTTTTGGCTGCGGGGCCTCCGCAGAGGGTGACTAATGTCCGGCGAATGACTCGCCGCCAAGCGCACGTTCACTGCGGTCGGCAGGGATGTCTCTCATCGCGTGGGCGGTCCAATATGTCGATGCTCTTGACCCGACCGGCGGACGAACTTCTGGACATCGCGGACGAGCGCGCCTACGTCGAGGGGCTGACCCGCCGCATCGTCGCGCAGTGTCCCCGCCGCAAGTCCACCAGCGGCGACGAGCGCCGCGCCCAGCAGATGCTCGGCAACGAGCTGTCGGCCCTCGGCCTGAACACCCAGTTCGTGCCGTTCCGGTTCAACTCGAGCCTGTACGCCGTGCTGGCCCTGCACTTCGGGCTGGCCAGCGTGGCCTCGCTGCTTTACTTGTTCTATTCGCCGGTCGCGGCGCTGGCGCTGCACCTGTTTGTCGCCGTGTCGTATCTGGGCGACAGCACGTATTGGTTCTTTTGGCTGCGGCGACTGCTGCGGCATCGCCCGTCGCAAAATATGGTGGCCACGATGCCCGCCGCTGGCCCGGTGAGGCTGCGGATCGTCATGGTCGGCCATGCCGACGCGGCCCCGACCGGCTGGATCTTCAAACCCAACGTCGTCCGCGCCGCCACGAACAACTATTATCCTCGGCCGTTTCGCTTTTTGCGAAAGCAACTGGTCGGCGCCATCATCGCCATGTTCGTCCTGGCGCTCCACGACCTGATGGCGATTGCCCAGCCAGGGCAATGGATGCCAATTCTGTTCTTCGGGCTCACGGCGGCCTGCGCGATCCCGTTCCTGCTCAACATGCAGTTGGTGCTGCGGAACGAGATCGTCCCCGGCGCGAGCGACAACCTCACCGGCTGCGTCTCGCTGCCCGTGCTGGCCAAGCGATTGGCGGAGAAGAAGCCCGACGACGTCGAGCTGGTCTTCGTGGCCACGAGCTGCGAGGAGGCCGGCTGCGGCGGCTCGCTGGCCCTGGCCCGCGGCATGGGCTGGGAGAAGCACAAGACCGTGGTCCTGGGCCTGGATATTCTGACCAACGGCGGCCTGCGCTATAAGCAGTGCGGCGAAATCCTGCCGCTGCCGGTCGCCCCGTGGCTGTACGA
Organism: Planctomycetia bacterium; assembly: GCA_041497795.1. Lineage (GTDB taxonomy): Bacteria > Planctomycetota > Planctomycetia > Pirellulales > S012-138 > JBGQHD01. The sequence continues at coordinate 1,270 of JBGQHD010000758.1, read as the reverse complement.
CACGATCCAGGAGGTGGCCGCCGGCGACGAGCGCTGGGGCCAGCTCGACGGCTTCGACGCGCCGGCCGGCTCGGACGACGTGGCCCCCTTCCTGGCCAACGGCTACGAAGGCGTTTGCCTGTGCTGCATCGACCCGGCGATCGGCGTCTCGCGGCACTATCATCAGCCGACCGACACGCCGGACAACCTGGAGTACGATCGCTGGATGGACTCGATCGACTTCGCCGAGAGGCTGGTCGGCGCGATCGTCCGCCGCCGCCAGGCCGAGGCCACCGCCCTGGCCCTCGACGAGCCTTTGCCGCCGGCCCAAGGCGAGCCGCCACAACCGTACTTCCCGCGCGTGCTGGCCGGCTGGCACGTGTGGCTGGCGATCGGACCCATCGCAGGGCTGTACTGGGGCCTGCTGGCCTCGGCAACGTGGGACACGGCGTTCTGGATCTTCAAGGGGGTGTGGCTGACGTTCGCCCTCACGTTCCCTGTGTTCCTGACTTTGGCCCGCATCGGCCGCAATCCCGACCGCAGCCCGATTGCCCAGACCTACGTCTTCTGTCTGCTCAATGCACTGGGCATGTCGTTCCTGGGGCTGTTCGTGCAGCCGGCCCTCGACGCGGTCGTGACGGCCTGGAACTCCACCGGGCCGACGGCCCATGCGATCGGCCTGGGAACGATCCTGGGAGCCGCCGCCGCCTTGCCTGTGGCGATCTGGCACCGCGCCCGGACGAAGACGGCCCCCGCTCGGGCCTTGCTGAAACGCCTGGGGAAGTAGGGCCTACGAACGAATACGGCGCCGACGAGGCGTTCACGGGAGTTTCGCCCCGGCATTTGCCAGCCATGAAAACCTTGGCCGTCGCGGTCGAGACGCCGAGCCGATCTTGACAACATTCCGCCGCCGCGTACCGTTATGGCAAGCATTCTACCTACTGGTTTTTCCGCGGTGGCGATCGCATGCTCGCGTTGCTAGCAACATGGATGGCGTGTGTCGCGGGGCAGGCGACCGACCGAACCTTGGTAACCGACGTGACCCCATGGCGCGCGGAAGCCGTTGTTTGGGGGAGCGTCGAGGATCGCACAGACCTTGGACTTGATGATCGAGCTGTTCGACTGCGTCTTCGATCTCGGTGGGGGAGCGTCGAGAATCGCACAGACCTTGGGCTTGATGAACTGGACGACGAATCGGAAGAGAATCCCAAAAGCGTCTCGGACGCTCTTAAACACGCCGCGTCGGCATTTGGCTGTCTGGCCAAGCCTTGCCTGGCGAGCGTGGCGATGC
>JBGQHD010000757.1:0-3389 GCA_041497795.1 Planctomycetia bacterium | reverse complement strand
CTCATCAGTGCATCTCCGCGCCCGTGACGGTCATGACGCCGCGGACGACCTGGGCACGCGCCGCGGGCGCCGTAGCCACGCACAGGCCGAGCATCAGCAGCGAGAACTTGGTTGATCTAGGCATACCGTTGTCCTCTCGAAATGATGGGAGGGTCGTCGGGATGGTCGATGTTGGATGGTCGTACTTTCGCCGATTTTGGAGTGCGGCGACAAGTCGGCCGCACTCCAATCACGCCCGTCTGGCGAGGTGGAACTTCTCCAACTCGCGGTTGGCGTGGATGATTTTCTCCAGTTGCTCCAGGATGCGGTCCAGTTGCTTTCCCGCGATGGCAAAGTACAGCTCGTCGTCCGGCAGTTCCGTGTAAACGCGATTGCCGATGCAGCCGAGGTTACTTGCCGTGCGTCCGGACCGCATCACCTCCGGAATGGCGGCGCAAGTAGGCCGCCCGACCATGGTTGTTTCGCAATCTGCCCCCGCCGCACGCGTGGCTTCGGCCAGCAGCATCATTTGCCTGGCATTGCCCGAGACGAGGACGACGTCCGGTTCGAAGGTGGCGCCCGCCAGAGGGGCGTACACGACGACGCGGAGCGGCCCTTCGCGGTGCGGTATCCCCGGCACTTCGCCCGGGTCGATGTAGGACACTTCGACCATCGTCCCGATCAACTGCTGGAGTTCCTGCGCCTTGTCTGGCGGTAAATCGACGCCGTGCGTATAGGCGCCGACGGGACAATTGTAATGATCCGGCGCTTCGGTGTAGAACGTGCGTCCCTCGGCCGCATACTTCCAATAGGTGCAGCCGGACGGCGCGGCGCGATCGATGCGGGGGATGCCTTGTGGCGGAGAGTCTTGGAATTTGACGGCCACGGGTGGGGCGCGAAGCTTCAGCAGTTGAGCCAGACGTGTCGCGGCAGGCATGGCGGCTTCTCCCGTAGTAGGCACACTCCATGTGCCGTGAGTGTGGCCAACTTGCTCTGCAAGTTGGACGGCGACTCGCGGAGCGAGTCGCCCACATGGACGGCACGCGGAGCGTGCCTACTACTTTTTCATCAGCGGCTGACACACAGGCTGGTCGTCCCGCCGCCCACGGCCTTGCTGATCGGGTCCAACTGACCCTCGGTCGGCTCCGCTCAGCAAAACCAGGTCTCGGTCAGCCGGGGGACCCTCGCGCGGTCGGGCGGCAATGAACGGCGGACGGTGGCATGTTCCCGCCCGTGGGCCAGGTCCAAGATTCGATAAAAGGTATCGGCCGGATCTGCGCCGGCTTGGGCGTCTTGTTCGACTAGCCGCGAGACATCCTTTTGAAGCTGGTCCATCCGCGGATCGGGATGCTTCCAGCGATACGTAAAGGCGGCTTCATCCAGCGGGCCCAGGTGCGGCTTCGTCTCGGGATGGTCCGCCAGCCAGGAGCCCGGCGGAATGAGCAGCCGGATCGCGTACTGGACCGGGTCTACGTGATCGATCAGGCCATTGGCTTCGACGAAGTGCAGAACCTCGAGGTAATCGTCCAGCGTGGTCCAGGGCGTGAACGCCACCCAGGTGGGCCGCAGCGCGATCCCGGCCTCCCAACAAACGTCCAGCGCGGCTTCGACATCGGCGCGGGTGTGATTCTTATCGAGGATCGACAAAATCTTGTCGCTGAGCGACTCCACGGCGGTGATGATGAACAGGCACCCTTTCTCGGCAAACTCGGGTAGGGCCTCGCCCCGCTTGAGCAGGTGCTCCACCTTGGCGGTGAAGTCGAACGTCAGGTGGGGGAACTCCCGGTGCATCGCGCGGACCACGCTCAGCGAGTGTTTCGGTCCGTTGAGAAAGTCCGGGTCGCCGAACGTGATGTGCGTGGCGCCGACCCGCACCTGAGCACGAATGTCTTGCAGCACCACGTCGAGCGGGAGGATGAAGAACCGCCCCTCGTACACCGGCGGAATCGGACAATGCGTGCAAAGGTGCAGGCAGCCGCGGCTGGCCTCCACGTGCCCCGCCGTGCGGCGCTGCCCGTTGTGCTCGAGCTGCGCGTATTTCTCCAAGGGCGGCAGCGCGTGCCGGGACGGCACGGCAAACGAAAGCCGCTCGAGAAACGGTTTCGCGGGCCGACCTCGTTGACTCACCCCGGCGACGTCCAGGGGCCCGACTTGGGGCGGGCCGCCGGCTTCCAGGGCCTCGACGAGCGCAACCAATGGCCCCTCGTATTCGCCGCCGATGCAGGAGTCGGCCCCGTGTGCCAGCAAGTAATCCGCGTTGAGCGCGGCGTACAGTCCGTAGAAACAGATGTGGCAGCCGGCATGGATCTCGCGGATTCGCTCGGCCACGCGGATGCCCAGGCGTAAAGCCGTGTGCATGGGAACGCAAACGCCCACGAACCGGGCTCGGCGAACCTTGTCGGCGTCGAGGCGCTCGACGGCCACGTCGATGGCGTCTGGCGCGAAGCCGGCGCGTTCCAAGAACCCCAACGGCAGGGCGACGCCGAGGGGCTGGTGCCCCAACTCGTAACACGAGATGAGCAGAACGGAGCCGGGAGAGCGCAAACTCATGGCATTGTCTCGCGGCGCTGGCCATTTCCCCGCAGCCACGAGAAAACGGCGCTAGTGTACAGCGTGTATGGGTTCAATATACCGCATGGACAGTCAGTTCACGAACTTTCCCCATTTCCCCAACGGAGCGGCGCGCGTCAGCGGACCCCTGCTTCGTCACGGTCGATCTTCCTCAGGGCGTCGGCGGCCACCTTCCGCACCTGAGCGTTCTTGTCCTTGAGTGCCTGGCTGAGGGCGGGCACCGCCGCCTTCGCGCGGGGGCCGATGCGCCCCAGGGCCCTGATCGCCCGTTGGCGGACGTCGTCCGAGTCCTTCATGGCTTCCACGAGCGCGGCCACGGCCTGCTTGGGCACCCGGACTGTTCCCCTTTGAGACACTGCTTTGCACATAGGCAACTCGCCACTATCAGTAACGGAATTGCGTTACGCGCCCTGGCCAATGGCTCCTATCTCCTTTCATGGGGAGCATTTGCCAGGACAGCCGCCAGGCGAATTGGGGCGTGCCATCGGGACTGCGAGGGTGAATCCCGGTACCGCTAGTCCGATCGCCGAGTACGATAGTCGCCACCCTGCCGATAGCCTGCCCGATGACCTTGCACCATCCTAGCTCGATTGGCCTGGTAACACCCGCTCCGCCGAAATCGCAGCTCGGCAACCGGATCACCGCCGAGCGCTGGGCGAAATGTCTGCGTGGCTTGGGACATCGAGTGGCGGTCGTGCAAACCTACCACGGCCAACCTTTTGACTTGCTGGTTGCTCTCCACGCCCGCAAGAGTTATCCGGCGATTGCCAAATTCCATTGCGCCTTCCCTGATCGGCCGCTGGTCGTCGCGCTCACGGGAACCGACCTGTATCACGACT
>JBGQHD010000756.1:0-3392 GCA_041497795.1 Planctomycetia bacterium | reverse complement strand
GCCGCGCGATACACTTCCCGATCCAACTTGGGCAACAATCCGTCCACGGCCTTTCTCCTTGTCTAAGATGCGATGCGAAAACCACGTTGCCCAAGTTTCGCAAACCTCGCAGCCTGGCGCCAGTCTTTTTTGCCACACACCACGCGGCACGCGGGTTTTCTTGTGGGGCAGACATTCCTGTCTGCCTGGCAGGCAGGAATGCCTGCCCCACTCCCGGCGGCGAGCGCCGAAGGACCCTCCCAACCGCTATCCGCGCGTCCTCTGCATCGCCTGCACCGCTGCCGGCCGACTGCAAGTGGCGTTGATCCGTCTTGGGGGGCGAAGTAACATCCGCCCCGCGCGCACCCCTCGGTGCAATGCCCTGCTCTCTTCGCCTCGCTGGCCTGCTGGATCGTGACGGAATCCGCTCGTGAAACAGAAATGGACGACGATTCAAGCGCTGCGGGGCATCGGCGTGCTTGCCGTCCTGGCCGCCCACATGATGTACGTGGAAAGGGAAACGAGCCCGGGCGAAGCGCTGCTGCCCCAGTTCGACCGCATCTGCAAGGCCGCCATCGACATGTTCTTCGTCATCAGCGGCCTGGTCCTGGTGACCGCTGCGCGGGGAACGGGAGTTCTACGGGGCGCCGCCGCGTTCCTCTACCAGCGCGCGGCGCGCGTCTATCCCTTGTACTGGATTTGCACCGCGGTGGTGGTCCTCATCGCTCTGTGGCGACCGGAGTTGAGGGTCAGCCGCTGGTGGTCTGACTACCCGGGCGACCATCTCCGTTCGCTGCTGCTCTTGCCACAGGACGGCGGCCCCGTGCTGGGCGTGGCCTGGACCCTGGTGCACGAGATGTACTTTTACGTCGTTCTGGCGGCGATCGGCCTGGCCGGAGAGCGGCGCACGGTTCGGCTGCTGTTGGCCTGGGCGGCTCTCGTCTTCCTCGGCCGATGTTGCCTGGATCGAGGATCGGCCCTCCGGAATCCCTTCACTGACCTGGTCACGCATCCCATCACGGCCGACTTCATCCTGGGGTGCCTGGCCGGCGTGGCGCTCCACCGTGGCCTGCGATCCTATGCCCGCTGGTCGTGGCTGGCCGGCGCGGGGCTGATCGTCGTCGGCTTCGTCGTCTTCTCCGCCGGCTTGACCAGGATGCACCATTGGCCCCGCGCGCTGCTCTACGGCTTGCCCTGCGCCCTGATCGCCTACGGCGTGGCGGCCGACGAGAGGCGGCTGGCCCCCCTCGTCCCGCGCTGGCTGCGGGGCCTGGGTAACGCTTCCTATTCCATCTATTTGACCCACCTGCTGGTGATCTGTCTGGTGGTCGAGCTTTGGAAAGGGACATCGGCGCCGGGCTACGGCGACAACGTGATCGCGCTGGTTGGGATGGGCGCCGCCGCGCTGCTGGTCGGCATACTCGTCTATCGCCTGGTCGAGGCGCCCTTGATGTCGCTGACGCGTTGGCCGCGCCGGCGAGCCGTGTCGGTTCCCGATCGAGCGATGGAAGAGATCGCCGTCCCCTCGCCGCCGCCCCTGGCGCCAACTCTGGCGGCTCAGCCAGGCTCGCATCGACTACGCCGCCGGCCGGCGCGCCCGGGGCGGAGCCACGACTCAACCATTCCGCGCTGACGCGGCTCGGACCCGCGCCCCCCGCGCCGTTCCTGCTTTACACTCCCCCGCGCGGCCTCTTAGAATCCGCGCACCGTAGGGTGGGCAACGCCCACCAAATGCGGTTCGAGCGCGTCCGAGCGTCATCGACGCCACCCGACGTTTTCGGTGGGCACAGCGCTGTGCCCACCCACCCCTTTTAAGCTGTCACTACGCGGAAAAATGGGAGGGCTTGGTTGACTTTGCATCGCGACGATCAGCAAACGCCGGAAAACACGCTGTATTCAAACTTTGGCGCCTGGCGATGCGGGATCGCTGGTCCATCCATTTTGTCTACGCCTCACGTCGTCAAGGTCAACGTAGCCGTCAAGCTCGCGAAGAGGCGCCACGCCGCCAGAGGAAGTACACCGGCACCCCCAGGAGCACGATGACCAGCCCGGGCCAAGTGGTGGACGGGCGGTAAACAAAAAGCACCAACAGAATGGCCGCGGCGCCGAGGATGTAGAGCGCTGGCACGACGGGATAGCCGAAAGCCCGATACGGCCGCTCGGCGTCCGGCCGCGTCTTGCGGAGACGATAGATGCCCAGGATCGTGAGAATGTAGAACAGCAGGGCCGCAGAGATCACGTAATCGAGCAAGTTGCCGTAAAGGTTGCCGTACTTCTTCGTGGCCGGGTCGTACACTCGCGGCAGGACGAGCAGACACGCCCAAAGTCCCTGCACCACGAGGCCGGCGGCCGGCACCTTCGCGGCGTTCAGGCGGCCGACCGCGCGAAAGAAGAGACCGTCGCGCGCCATGGCGTAATAGGCCCGTGCTCCTGCCAGGATCAGTCCGTTGCAGCAGCCGAAGGTGGAGACCATGATCACGCCGGCCATGAGCAGCACGCCTTCGCCGGGGAAGATTCTCTCCATCATGGCGGTCGCGACGCGGTCGGACGGTGCGCCGCGAATGGCAGGTAGCGGCAGCACCACCAGGTACGCCACGTTGGCCAACAGGTACAGCGCGATGACAATCGCCGTGCCCAACGCGAGCGAGCGGGGAATGTTCCGCCGCGGCTCGCGGACCTCGCCCGCCGTGAAGGTGATGTTGTTCCAGGCGTCGGCCGAAAACAACGAGCCGGTCTGAGCCACGCAGATCGCCACGAACAGGCCGAAAGCCGTCGCCGCGGTCAGGCCGCCAATGGGCTTCGGAGCGTTGCGGGTCCAAAGGTCGCCAAAATTCGCCGCCACGGCGTCCCCGTTCCAGCCCAGGCCCAGCCCGATCGCGATCAGCCCCAGCAGCGCCGCCGACTTCGAGACCGTGAATACGTTCTGGATCACTTTGCCGTAACTGAGGCCGCGCGTGTTGGCCCAGGTGAGCACTGCGATGAGCCCCACGCCCACGAGCTGCGCCGTCGAGAGGGAAATGGCGTAGCGCTGGGTCAGAGGAATGGGCGGGATCAGATACCGGTCTTCGGCGACCCCCTTGACGAACACGCCCAGAAATCTGGCGAAGCCGACGCCGACGGCGGCGATCGTGCCGGTCTGGATCACGAGGAACAGCGTCCAGCCGTACAGGAAGCCGACCAGCGGCGAGAAAGCCTCCCGCAGATAGACGTATTGCCCGCCGGCCCGCGGCATCATCGCCGCCAGCTCGCCGTAGGACAGCGCCCCGGCAACGGTCAAAAGGCCGGTCACCACCCAGGCCACCAGCAGCCAGCCTGGGCTGCCGATAAACTGCGCCATCTCGGCCGAGACGAGGAAGATCCCCGACCCGATCATCGAGCCAACGACGACCATTGTGGAATCGAACAGCCCCAGG
>JBGQHD010000755.1:0-3394 GCA_041497795.1 Planctomycetia bacterium | reverse complement strand
CCCACGTACTCGAATCGAGGCACTTCCTTCCCGTCCACGAGTACCGCCCGTGGGAAGACTTTAGAAAACGTGGGGCTGGCCGATCATCACTTCAGCATCCCGCGGCCCTTCAGCCACGTGAGGCAGTGTTTCGGCCAGGTGGCCAGCGCCGGGTCCTTCGGGCCAAGGCCCAGGCCGTGCTGGCCCTTCTCGTAGATGTGCAGTTCGGCCGGCACGCCGGCCTTGCGGCAGGCCAGGTAGAAGAGCACGCTGTTCTCCGGCGGCACGGCTTTGTCTTCCGTGGTGTGCACCAGGAACGTCGGCGGCGTGCGGCGGGTGACTTGCTTCTCGTTGGAGAGCGACTCGACCAGCTTGTCGTCCGGCTTGTCGCCCAGCAAGTTGCGCATCGAGCCGCGGTGGGTGAACTCGGTGGTGAAAGAGATCACCGGATAGACCAGCACCTGGAAATCGGGCCGGCAGCTCGCGCGGTCGAGGGGATCCTTGGCGCCAGCTTGGCCCTCGTCGAAATGCGTGCCGGCGGTCGAGGCCAGGTGCCCGCCGGCCGAGAAGCCGAGGATGCCGATCTTGGCCGGATCGACGGAGAACTCCTTGGCCCGCGAGCGCACGCTGCGAATGGCCCGCTGGGCGTCTTGCAGGGGCGCGGGATGGTGATAGCGCGGGCCGAGGCGATACTTGACGACGATCGCCGCGATGCCATTGGCGTTCAGCCAGGCGGCGATGTCCCGCCCCTCGTGCCCCATCGCCAGTCCGCCGTACCCGCCGCCGGGGCAGACGACGATGGCCGTGTCGGTGGCCTTGTCCTTCGGCGGCAGGTAGATGTGCACTTCCGGCTTGTCGGCCGGCTCGGTCCCCTTGGCCCCTGGCGCGCCGTCCGGCCACAGCAGCTCGACCTTCGGTTCGGCGGCGGGCGCGTCGTCGGCCCGCAGCGGCAAGGGCGACGCAAACGCGGATACGGCAAGCAACACGACGCAACGACGAATCATGGCATGGGTCTCCAGGAAGGGCGGCGCGAAGGGGCGGCGCGAAGGGGTCGGGAGTCAATTTCGTGAAGAATAAGTCCGCAGTGCTGTTACGCAATAGCGTCACGAAATTGACACCCGACCCCGTGGCGTGCAACAACAGGCGGTGCGGCACTCTCGCGTCTTGACGCCTCCGCCGCGGACCTCCAAGTTATATCCTCGCGGCCGACAGACTTCCCGCGCAAACCTCTTCGCAAGCGATGTCCCGATGACCACCGCCGACCTGTTCGCCCAGGGCTACCAGTTCTACCGCAAGCGCACGCTCGATTTGCTGGACCGGATCGAGAAGGAGCCGGACACGATGCGCGTGCTCGGCTGGCGGCCGGGGCCCGGCCGGGCGCACATCGCCTGGCAGTTGATGCACGTCGGCGTGACAGAAGAGCTGTTCGCCACCGAACGGCTGGCGCCGCACAAGGCCGGCGCCTGGACCGAGCTGTGGCCGCGGTTCCGCGGCGGCAGCACGCCGGACGACGACATCCCCTCGCCGCAGCTCATCCGCGAAGTGCTGGCCGGCTCGCGCGAGCACCTGCTGGCCACGCTCCAGGAGTTCCCCGACGACCGGCTCGGCGAAATCCCCGCAGCCTTCAAGCAGCGCGGGCTGACCGTGCGCGAGGTGCTCTACATCCTCGGCTGGCACGAGGCGCACCACCAGGGGCAGGCGCACATCACGCTGAATCTGTACAAAGCCTCGGCCTAGTGGTCGCGCGGGCGTAGCTGAACTCGCCAGAGTTCAGCCTCGCCAGAGTTCAGCCTTTCCGAAGTCTGGCGACTTCGGCTACGGGCTCCCCGAAGTCTGGCGACTTCGGCTTCGGCTACCGGCAGGCCCTGCCAGCGCGACAAAGAGCTTGCGTCTCGCTATCATGGTGCGATGGGCACTGCGCAGCCACCGCAGCGAGCGACGAGCGGCATTGCCGGGGCTGTCTGGACCGACGCGGCCCGGGCGCTGCCGGGCGAAACGCTCGACCGCATGCTTGCCGCCGTCGCGTACCGCGGCGGCAACGGTCGGAGGCATTTCCGCCGTGAGCTGACCCGCGGCGCCGCGCATGTGCCCGTGCCTGGCGTGACGATGGGGGAAACCTGCACGGTGGACGACGATGCCGCCGCTGCACGCGGGCCATGGACGCCGGCCGCGTCGGAGGACCAATCCGTCGTCGCTGTGCTCGACGGCTTTCTGCTGAACCACGACACGCTGCGGCATCGGCTCGAAGGTGCGGGGCATCGCCTGCGCGGCGATTCGCACGCCGAGCTGCTGGTGCATCTTTACGAGGACCAGGGGGCCGAGTGCTTCGAGCACGTCGAAGGCCCGCTGGCCGCGGCCGTGTGGGACACGAACCGCCGCATGCTGGTCTTGGCCCGCGACCGGCTCGGCCAGAAACCCCTCTTCTATCGCTTGGACCGGGGCCGATTGCTCTTTGCCAGCGCGCTCGGAGCGCTGACCGACGTGGCGGACGAGCCGTGCGAGGTCGATCCCACGGCACTGGATGAGTGCCTAACCTTCGGCTATGTGCCGCACCCACACTGTCTGTGGCGAGGTTTCCAAAAACTGCCGCCAGCGTATTGCGCGATCTACCGCGACGGGCAATTCACCTTTCGCCGCTATTGGCAGCCCGACTTCCAGCGCGAGGACGACCGCCCCGGGGCCGAGCTGCGGCGCGATCTGCGGCGGCGACTGGAAGCAGCCGTGGCCGCCTGCACCGCAGGGCATGACCGCGTCGGCGTGTGGCTTTCCGGCGGGCTGGATTCGGCGATCATCGCCGCGCTGGCTCAGCGAACGAGCTCTCGGCCAATACACACGTTCTGCGTGCAGTCGCCGGCGCCGGAGCAGGATGAATCGGCCGCCGCCGAGGCGATCGCCGCAGTGCTGGGCACGCGGCACGAGACCGTTCCGTTGGATGCGGATGCCCGTGACTTGGTGAACCGCCTGGACCAGGCACTGGACGGCCCCATTTTTCCCGCGGAGTTCTTGGCGCAGAAGGCCGCTGCTCGCCGTGCGGCTGAGTCGGTTGCGGTCGTCCTGACGGGCGTCGCGGCCGACGAGTTGTTCGCTGGATATTTGCGCTACGGCAGCGTGCTGACCTGGCAGGAGAAACGTCTGCCGCGCTGGCTGCGGGCATTCTTCGTTCGGAAGGCCCCGGAGGAAAACTCACAGCGGGCCGGCCTGGACGAGGCGCGCGGCCGGCGATATCTGAGCCGGATCGCCTTCCTCAGCGAGGCAGCCCGCAGCGAACTGTATAGCGAAGAATTCCTCTCGACGCTTCCCAACGCCGACCCCTACGACTGGCTGCGGGCGGCGTTCGCGCAGTCGCGCGGGCGAGACTCCATTACCGCGGTCAGCCTGGCGGATCTCGTCACTTCGTTGCCTTGTCAAACGTTGG
>JBGQHD010000754.1:0-3403 GCA_041497795.1 Planctomycetia bacterium | reverse complement strand
CCGCTTCTTTGGCCAGGGCCAGCTCGGTCGTACGGGCTTTGGCTCGCCGCTTCTGGTCAGCCGACAGGGCCGTCTCCAGGAACATCGCCAGGCGGTCGAGCGTCAGCTTGGGATCGGCGACGATGCCTAGGTCTACCGGGTGATTCTTGCCGATCTCGTAGGCGTTCAGGTCCACGTGGATCGTCTTCGCGCCGGGGGCGAAGATGTTTTCCAACGAGGGGAACACCTCCGGCAGCATGTACGTGCCGACCACCAGGTTCACGTCGCCGCGGGTGGTAATGGGCCGGCTGTTCTCGGCGAACATGTGGCCAGTGGAGCCTTGATACAGCGGGTGGGTGAAGCTCATGTTCAGCTCGCCGGCATCGGCGGCCCAAACCTCGGCGCCAAGCAGTTCGGCCACGCGGGCCAGCTCCGCCTGGGCTTGCGAGTAAGCCACGCCGTCGCCGACGAAGATCATCGGCTTGCGAGCGGCGGCCAGCATGGCGGCCACTTCTCGCAGCGCTGCCTCGTCCGGCAAGACCCGCGTCGAGGGAATCGTCGTCGGACGGATCGGCTCCACCACCTGCGCGTCGAGCACGTCTTGCGGCAGGCAAACGTAGACCGGCCCCATCGGCGGCGTGCCGGCGATCTTGATCGCTCGCCGCAGCACGCGGAGCGTGGACGAGGGGTCCACAATCATCGTGGACCACTTGGTGACCGGCTTGGCCATCGACACCAAGTCGGCCGCCATCTGCGCGTCCATCGCCTGATATTTCACGCCCGCATCGCCGCCGATCACGACGAGCGGCGCGTGGCCGCGATAGGCCTGATACAGCGCCCCGATCGCGTTGCCGAGGCCGGGCGAGCTGTGGATCTGCACGACCGTCGGCTTCTGCGTGGCGCGGGCATAGCCGTCGGCCACCATCACCGCCACCGTCTCCTGCAACGTGAGGATGTACTTCATGTCCGGGTAATCCCAGAGGGCGTCGAGGAAGCCCTGCTCGACCGTGCCGGGATTGCCGAACATGAACTTCATGCCGTCGGCGCGGAGCTGCTCGATAATGCCGAAGCGGCCGGTTTTGCCGCGGGCAGCGCCGTTAACGGCCGGCGGCGCAAACGTCGTGGGCAGCGGAGCGATGAGATCGGTGGTGGACATCGTTATCACGTCGAGGGTTGGACGTTCGGGAAGACGTAGGTGGGGTGGCACGCTCTGAGCATGGATGCGAAGGGCGTGGCGGCGGCGCCGACCACACCCATCGCTTTGCTCTGAGCGTGCCACCCGCTCGGAGTCATTGATTCCTGACTCCTGATCCCTGATTCCTGGCCTACCAGCCGTAGCGGCGGAGGCCTTTTTCCAGCACTTCCACCAGCAGCCGGCCGCACTCGCGCGAGCTGGCCGTCGAGCGGCTGGTGATGAACGGGTAATCGACGATCACCGACGTGGTGTGCCCCACGTTGCCGATGAACTGCCCCTCGGGGCCGACGGCGTCGCGGAGGATGAATTCCAGCGGGTAGAACGGCGTGCCGAAGTTGATCCAGCCGTCGCCGAAGCCCTTGTTCGAGCCGTCCAGCGCGTGCGGGCCTTCGAAGCCCGTGCCGTCGAGATAGTCGTAGTCGATCGGGTGGCCCGTCACGTGCCGGCCGCAGATCAGGCTCTGCTTCTCGCGCAGGTCGCGGGCAAAGGCCAGGCAGGCGACGCCGTAGCACTCGGTGGCGACCGGCTTATCGAGCTTCACGAAGCCCATGATCAGGTCGTGCAGCCGGCTGTTGTTGGCCAGGTCGATCATGGCGCCGCTGCCGCCGACGATCACCATGGCGTCGTACTTGGGCAGCTCGCTGGCGACGATGGCGTCCACCTTCTGGTGATAGACCTCCATCTCGCGGAGATAGGTGGCCGAGCTGGGATACGGCCGCTGGGGGAACCATTCCTTCAGGCTGCGGGGCGAGTCGGCCCGGCCGCTGAAGGCGAAATTCCGCGTCTTTTCGGCCATTTCCTTCGAGGTGACGGCCCGGCCCAGCGGGGGGTCCATGTACTTGGGGTCCATGCTGACGGAGAGAGCGGTCGGCTTCTGGCCGCGCGGCGTGACGAAATCGACCTTGTAGCCGGCCTGGTCGCAGGCCTCGAGCGGTCCGATCAGCTCTTCGCCCCAATAACCCCATTCCGAGACGACAAACAGCACGTTCTTCATGGACTTTCTCCGGTGCGGGAGGATGTTTGCAGACGCTTGCCGAGACAAATCTAGCTCTCGTTTTCCGCGCCTCGCCGACCGCAGATCGTTGAGCCAAACAGCGCCCTTTTGAGGCGGTTTTGCGGGTCGTGCGGCTGTGGCCAAAGCAGCCCGGCTGCTGGCGTTGCGTAGCGCCGTTTGCGGCGTGGTTCGTGTCCTATGATTTCCTGTGAAAGAATCCCTGCCTTGGAGACCCAAACGATGAGCGCACTGGCCACCGCGTCGGCCCCGCTGACGACTGCTGAAGTGAAAGAGTTAGCCGCCCAGTGGTACCGCAAGCTGGACGTTCACGCCCCACTGGTAGAGCTGCTGCCGCTGGTGGACGAGGACGCCGAGATGAAGTTCCCGGAAGCCACCCTCCGCGGCCAGGCCGACTTCGAGAGCTGGTACGAGCGCGTGATTCGCCTGTTCTTCGACGAGGTGCACTCGCTCAAGGAAGTCAACGTGCGGCCGAACGGCGACGGCGCCGAGGTGAAAGTGGTCGTCCATTGGGAGGCCAGCGTTTGGAATCCTCCCGCGGCCAAGAGCCAACGGATCAAGCTCGACGCCTATCAGACGTGGGTGGTGCGCCGTTCGCCCGCCACCGACAAGCCAGTCATCACCCGCTACGTCGTGGACAAGCTCGTCTACGACAAAGACTCGGCCAAGCTGTAAGCAGCCGTAGCTGAACTCGCCAGAGTTCAGCCCGCCAGCGCTGAGAAAGACACCCGAAGTCTGGCGACTTCGGCTACATACCAAGACATCTTCTACCCGGAGTGTTCCTTCATGCCCGCCGCACCTGCCGCCACCTGCAACGTTCCCGACACGAAGCTCGGCCGGATGTACGAAGAGCACATCCGGCTGATCCTCGACAAGGACATCGAGGGCATCCTCAATCAATACACCGACGACGCGGTGCTGATCAGCAGCTTCGAAAAGAAACCCCGCTACTTCCGCGGCCGCAAGGAGCTGCGCGAGCACTTCCAGGGCATCCTGGCCATCCAGGGCCTGGAGTCGCAGATCGCCTTCTGGGCCGAGACGGAGAAGCCCGAGACGCTGATGGTCGTGGAAGCGATCACGCTCCAGAGCGAAGCCGGCGAAGCCCAAATGCGGTTCGCCGATAGCTGGGTGCTGCGTGGCGGCAAGATCGCCATCCACTTCGCCGGCATGGTGCAGTACCCGGACGGCTCGCTGGCCTAACGCAGCACGCGTAACGT
>JBGQHD010000753.1:0-3407 GCA_041497795.1 Planctomycetia bacterium | reverse complement strand
CGGCTGCAACAGGCCCTTTGCTGCGTGATGAGGCCTGAGTTCGTCGGGCCAGTGGCTGCGAGCCGCCTGATGAGGCGGCCAGCCGGATCAATCAATAATCCTCGATCTCGCCGGGAGTCACGTTGAGGACTTTCGCAATTGCTGACAACGTGTCCCCGTGAGGCTTGTTGGTTTCCCCACGCTCAATGCGTGCAATCGTCTTGGCAGCGATCCCCGGAAAATCGCCTCTCGACTTTTGTCGGAGCATTCTGAGGCGTCGCAGAGACGGCCCGAATCCCTGCTCTTCGGCCCTTCGCTTGGCATTGAAGCTACGGCGATATTCCGGGTCAAACCCATAAAGTATTGAGTGTGCCGACGCCTCGTAGTCTCCGAATCCAACCGAATAGCCGTGATCGTCCAGACGGAAGCGTTGGAAGTCTGGCCGTGGTGGGCTGGCCGACCTAAAGAAAGACAACGGCACAGTAAGTGTGCGCCTATCGCCACGAACGAGGGTCAGAGTCTTGGTGCCGCCGTGGATGATCCCGCCGATAAACAAATTCCCTCGCTCATCGTCAGAGAGAACCTCTGCAAGTTGGTCTGGCGGCAACATCGTGAACGAAGGTGCGTCGCCAATGACTTGGTCGAAGACCGAATGTAGTGGCGGAAGAACCTCCCATTGAGGTGGTGGCTTGAGCAGGAGCAGGTCGCCGAAACGCTTGTTTTCGCTTCGAACACAAAAGGTGGAGGCGGCCTCAAACAAAGAGTCCGTCCAATTCGGCTTAACGATCCACAAACTATCGACTGAAGCAGCACACAGCGCACCAGCTAGATCACGCTTTCTGGAAACGGACAACGTCCGTTCGACGCCTAATTGCGCACGGAATCTCTCGCCCGAATCCAGCACAATGAATTCAGGTGAATGCGTCGTGGCGTGCCTGGCCGTCATCGCTTCCAACACTTTTCTAGTCGTCGTTTTCATTCTGTTCTTTGTCTTCCTCGAGTTCCTCTAGGTCTTCGTCCCCGACCGCCACAGGATTGCCGGGATTGTGGGCATTCCAATAAGCCCGCATGACCCTCAGGTTCCTCCGGCTCTGCTTGCTTTCCCCCCAGATCGCATCGTAAATCTCCTGTGGAATGTCCTTCCATCGGCCGCCCGGAAACAAGAACCTGCCGTTCCGAAGCGAGACTCGCCACGTCGTCGTCTTGAAGATGATCGTCAGGTGAGGCTCTTCGGGCCCTTCACGGTCGAATATCTTGACCCTCCAATGTTGGCTGAGCTTTCTTGGAAGCGGCAGTTCGTAGGGCACGCAAGCTTATACCGCACGCCCCTGACGCCACCAAATTATGTCCCGTTTTGTAATAATTGTCAAGTGGGACAAAATACTCAGTGTACTTTTGCGGGTTTTTTTTGAGGAGAGCTTGGCGGTGCGACACTTGTCGTGCCCAATACCTGTCGGCTCGGCGGCGGGCGGCCCGCACGCAAAACGCATTGGGCGGCGGGCCGACGGCATCTTGGAAGGGCTAAGCCCGAAGGCCCAAGGGCATGCTTTGCGAAAACGCGTTCGCCCAAAAATCGGCCCGGAAAAGTCAAATTAGCGCACCACCGCGCGCGGCGGCGAGTATTCATCGCTGCCTCGATGTGTTAGGCTAGTTTGCTGTGGCGGACACCCGCTCAGCAGTGAGACGAGCGCCCACTCAAGCCGTTGCCGCGTACGACCGCGACTCGCAGAGCGCGTTGCCCCAGCCATGAAGCTCGTCATCGCCATCATCCAGCCGACCAAGCTCAAGGCCGTCCACGAGGCCTTGGACAAGATCGAGGTCGAGCGGATGACCATCTGCGACGCCCAGGGCTTCGGCCAGCAGCGCGGGCAGACGGCCATGTACCGGGGCCACGAATACAGCACGCACCTGCTGCGGAAAGTGGAGCTGCAGATCGTGGTCAACGACGACTTCCTCGACCGCACGGTCGAAGCCATCGAGAGCGTCGCTCGCACCGGCCCGGAGGGGACCATCGGCGACGGCAAAATCTTCGTGCTGCCGGTCCTGGAGGCGATCCAGCTCAACGACGGCGCGCGCGGCAAGGGGGCCGTGTAGTGTAGTCGTCTCGCTCCGCGAGACGAGCGTGGGGGTGCGGCTCTAGCATGCCATGTCATCGATCAGTGGCAGGCTGGAAGCCTACCCCACTCATCTCGCGGAACGAGATGGCTACTCTCAGGCGAAAATCGCCGTGATCGGCGAGCCCTCGGCCACTTTGTGCGGCCGGCCGAGGTGGTCGCGAATTTGGGTCGCCGGGTCGATCCCCAGCCGCCAGAAGACGGTCGCCGCCAGGTCGGCAGGCGTCACCCCGTCCGCCGCCGGGTAGGCGCCGTGCTTGTCGCTGGCGCCGTAGACGAAGCCGCCCTTCACGCCGCCGCCGGCCAAGAGCACGGTGTAGCAGTCGGGCCAGTGGTCGCGGCCCCCGTCCTTGTTGATCTGCGGCGTGCGGCCGAACTCGCCCAGGGCGACGACCAGCGTGGTCTCCAGCAGCCCGCGGGCGGCCAAGTCCTCGATCAGCGCCGACAGGCTTTGATCGGCCAGCGGCAACAAGTGGGCCCGGTGCTGGTTGAAGCACTTGAAGTGGGCGTCCCAGTTCTGGCCCTGCTGGCGGAAGTCGTAGACGTTGACGAACGGCACGCCGGCCTCGACGAGCCGCCGGGCCAGCAGCAGGTTCTGCCCTCGCATCTGCCGCGAGACGGCCAGCTCCGCCCCGTTGCCCCCGCCGCCCCCTTCGCCGACCGATGCGGGTGCCGGGCCATACCCATAGCGGTCGCGGACTGACTTCGGCTCCTTCGACAGATCGAGGGCCTGCCGCACCTTCTGCGAGCCGAGCAGGCGAAAGGCGTCGTCATACGAGCGCCGCATGTCGCCGACGGTGGCCGCGGCGCCGCCACTGGCGGAGAAGGCGTCGAGAGCTTCGAGCAGCGCGCGGCGGCGAGGCAGTGGCGAGCCGGCCCCGTCGGCCGGCGAATCGAGGTCGCCGGCCCGATAAGCGCGGGGCTCCACATCGACGGAAATCCGCAGTGGATCGTAAGCGGCCCCCAGAAAGCCGCCGCCCTGGCAAGGCACGTCCACCACGTTGTGAAACACGTGCGGCAACGCCGCGTGCGGCACATCGAGCCGCCGCCCACGCCAGAAATAGCTGCACGTGGCGCCCCAGCAGGGATAGAACTGCGGGATGGGCGCAAATTCCTCGCGGTCGCCTTGAGCGGCTTGGCGGCCGGTAAGCGTTTCGATGCCAGCCGAGTCGTGCAGCCGGTTGGTATGGTGCATGCTCCGCACCAGCGCCACGCGGTGCATCTGCTTGGCCATCTGCGGCATGTGCTCGCAGAGCCGCACGCCTGTGGCCGACGTGGCGATGGACTTGAACTCGCCGCGGATTTCCACCGGCG
>JBGQHD010000752.1:0-3407 GCA_041497795.1 Planctomycetia bacterium | reverse complement strand
GTCGGTGCCGCGCGATCAGTGGCAGATCCACGTGAGTGAAGTCGAAAGCGACTTGCCGGGCCAATTGCCGAAGGTCGAGCTGGAACTGCCCGGCGGTATGCAGAAGGGGCACATCTACGAGCTGATCTACGAGGCCCAGGACCCGCTGGTGCACGGCGTGTGCTTCGCGGCCGTGCGCGATTTGATCGCGGCCCTGAAGCATGGCGGCGGCAAAGACAATCCACTGCTGGCCGGCAGCAAGCCCGTCGTCCGGCGGGCGCTGGGCTTCGGCGTCTCGCAGAGCGGGCGGTTCTTGCGAGAGTTCCTCTATTCCGGCTTCAACGAGGATGAGCAGCGCCGCCAGGTGTTCGACGGCCTGATGCCGCACGTCGCCGGCGGGGGCCTGGGCTCGTTCAACCATCGTTTCGCCCAGCCGACCCGGCACGTGCAGCAGCACGACCACCACGATTACCCGGCCGACCGCTTCCCCTTCGCCTACGAGGAGCAACACGATCCGCTCTCGGGCCAGACCGACGGCATCCTGAAGCGAGCCGTGGCCAGCCGTACCGCGCCGCTGGTGATGCACACGCAATCGGCCGGAGAATATTGGACGCGGAGCGGCTCGCTCGTGCACACCGACCCCTTGGGCCGGCGCGACGCGGCCCCGCCCTCCAACGTGCGCATCTATGCTTTCGGCGGCACGCAGCACGGGCCGGGTGGCTTTCCGCCGCAGCGCGGCGACGGGCAAAGCGCGGAGAACCCCGGCGACTACCGCCCGCTGCTGCGCGCGCTGCTGTTGGCCCTGGACCGCTGGGTACGTGACGGCACCACGCCGCCAAAGAGCGTCTATCCGACCATCGCCGGCGGCACGCTCGTCGCCTGGGACCAGAAGTCCACCGGCTTCCCGGCCATCCCCGGCGTGCGCTACCCTGGCGTGATTCAGCAGCCGCCGCTCCTGGACTTCGGCCCTCGCTGGCGGACGGAGGGGATCATCGACCGGCAGCCGCCCAAGACGCGCGGCGATTACCGGGTGCTCGCGGCCCGCTGCGGTCCCGACGGCAACGAGCTGGGCTGCCTGCTACCGCCCGAGGTGGCCGTGCCGGTGGCCACCTACACGGGCTGGAACCTGCGCAGCAAGCAGGCGGGCGCCGAGGGCGAGTTGGTCAGCCTCAAGGGCTCGTACCTTCCTTTTGCCCGCGCCAAGGCCCAGCGCGAGCGGACGGGCGATCCGCGGCCGTCGCTCGAGGAACGCTACGGCACGCTGGAGGCCTACGTCAAGCAGCTCGCCGCCAAGTGCCGGGAGCTGCAGGCGGCGGGCTATCTCCTGGAGGAGGACGTCGAGCGCATCGTCCGCCGCCAGCAGGAGCGCGCGGCGACCGCTTTTCAGATCGGCAAGCCTCCGACGAGCCGCTGATCGTGGCACGGGCTTCCAGCCCGTGAATTCACGGCCAAGATGGCCGTGCCACACCTCACGTCACGCGTGACAGACCACTAGGCGGCGGCGCAGTAGCGGTACTCGATCAGCCGTGCCTGCATGCCTTGCCGGCGCAGCTCTTCCAGGGACTTTTCCGCGTCCTCGCGGCGGCGATAGCAGCCTGCGACGTGCCAGAGCTGGCTGCCCGGCTGCTGGTATTGCACGCGGTACTGGCGCGGCGGCCCGCCGGGCGAGCTGACGGCATGCACGCGTTTAGGGTGGTCCTCGAATCGAGTGCTCATCGACGAGCAGTCCTTTGCGCAGGAGCAAGATCGGGCGAGAGGCTGTCGCCTCTTCACCCAGCCGCGGGACGGATGTTACCGCCGCGGCCCGCCGTGGCAACGGCAAATTGGCCTCAGTCGCCAGGGCAATGCTGCGCCTCCGATGGGCGCAGCTTATTGCCCTTTCTCGGCAATGCTCGTAAGAATAGAGACATGAGCCATGCGCCCGCTGTTTCCCGGCCGCCCGGCATGCCCGGCCGGCTGGAAGCCATCATTGCCGAGTTCGCCGACCTGGAGCCGCGGGAGCGGCTGGAGTTGCTGCTGGACTTCGCCAACAACCTGCCCCCGCTGCCGCCGGAGTATCAGGCCCGTAAGCGGGCCGGCGAAAACCGCGTCCACGAGTGCATGACGCCGGTTTTCCTGTGGATCGAGGTGCGAGACGGCGTCGTGAAGATCTATGCCGACGTGGCGGAGGAGGCCCCCACCGTGAAAGGCTTCGTCTCCGTCCTGGCCGAGGCCTTCGGCGGCGCACGGCCCGAGGAAGTGCTGCAGACGCCCCGCGACCTGCTCGCCCGGCTTGGCCTGCAGCAGGCGCTGGGCATGACGCGGATGCGGGGGCTGAGCGCCATTTTGCACCGCGTGCGCATGGGCGTGGAGAATGCCGCCGCGTAGAGCGACACTAACCCGACGCGCAAGCGAGGGTAAATCGCGTCTTTCCCTCGCTTGCGCGTCGGGCTAGTGTGACGACCAAGGAGACCGAGCGATGATGCAGGCCGAGCAACGCGTCCTCGATACGCCGCACGGGCAGGCGATCGGCGCCAGCTACCAATGGAACGGCGGCCAGTACTGCGCCATCCACACGTCGCGGGGGATCGTCGGCTGCGGGATCTTCGACGTGGCCTGCGCCAACCACTTTGGCATGGCGCTGGCGATCGCCCGCGGCACGCCGCAGGCGCCGCTGCGCCGCCCGGAAGACTTGTATGCGGCCCGCATCGTGGCCGTCAGCGAGCCGGCCGCCCGGCTGGGCATCGAAGTGGGCATGGCGGGCCTGGAGGCCGTCGGCAAGATGCTGGCCGCCCAGGAGAAGTAGCCGAAGCCGCCAGATGTCGGGGGGACAAGACCAGTAGCCGAAGTCGCCAGACTTCGGGAAGCCTGAACTCTGGCGAGTTCAGCTACCCGGCAAGACCACGAATCATCCAGACCAGCCATGCTGCTTCCCACCCAGCTTCGGCGCCCCGAGCCCAACGTGCTGCTCATCACCTGGAGCGACGGGCAGGTGCGCCGCTACACGGCCCGCGAATTGCGCGACCGCTGCCCCTGCGCCACCTGCCGCGAGAAGCGTACCGCACCGCCGCCCACGCAGCCCGGAGCGGGGCTGCTCACGGTCCTCTCGCCGCAGGAGGCCCGGCCGCTGACCATCGACGGCATGCAGCCGGTGGGCAGCTACGCCTATCAGGTGCAGTTCAGCGACGGGCACAACACGGGCATCTACACGCTGGAGCACCTCCGCCAACTTGGGCGCGCGGAACCGGCGCAATAAGTGCAAGAGCGCAGAAAAACACCCCGGCTGCTTGGGAGCAGCCGGGGTGCTGACGTGTTGCTGTGCTGACGTTGTTGAGAGTCTACGGCGTCTTGGGGAGAATCGCCTTGGCCTTGGCTCCGGCGTCCTTGGCTCCGGCGTGCTTGCCCGGCTCGTCCTTCGCCTTCTCATCCTTCGCCTTTTCGGGCGCCTT
>JBGQHD010000751.1:0-3408 GCA_041497795.1 Planctomycetia bacterium | reverse complement strand
CGGCAGGCGGGACCTACTGCGGGACCTACCCCATCTCCGACGCCGGATCGATCGGCCGCATTTCCAGGGCCGCCTCGCCGCCCGGCCGATGGTTCTTGCCGACCGCGATGTAGAGCGCGCACACCGATCCGACGAGCACGGCCATCGTGATGAATAGTGTGGAATAAGCGGGCATTCCCGCGATCCGCGCCCCACGCAGGATGAGAGCGCACAGCGGAGCGCCAATGAGGTTGCCCAGGTCGGTCAGCGACATCATCACCGTCATCCCCAGTCCGCGATACCGCGGCGGGAACGACGTGCTGCCGCCGCCGACGACCGAGGGGAACAGGAAGGCGTGGGCCATCCCGGCCGTCACGGCGGGAATCGCCAGCAGCCACTCCGACTCGCCCCGCACGAGCAGGAACAGGCACATGCTCACAGCCAGCGTTCCCAGTCCCAGACAGACCATTGGCCGGATGCCGTAACGCTGAGCCCAGCCGCGCGTCATCAAGCGGATGGCGAACGCGGCGGGGGCGTAGACCGAGAAGAACAGGCCAATCCCCGGCAAGCCCAGCTCCTCGGTGAAGGGGCGCAGGTAGTTGATCGGCAATCCGGTCCCGACGCCTACGGCCAGCGCGACCAGGATCAATAGCCCGGGATGATAGCGCCGCAGCAAGTCCCGCAGCGGTGGATGTTCGTGAACGGGCGGGCGCTTGGCCCCGCGGGTGGCAAGGGATGAAAAGACCATCGCCAGCGCGCCCAGCGCCCCGGCGACCACGAAGATGCGGTCCACGCCGTCGCGGGGGACAACATCCGCCCGCATCAGCCAATCCACGACGGACTCGGGAAGCAGCCGCCCCAGCCAGGCCGGGACCCGCCCGCTCAGCCAATCGCCCAGGTTGGTGCCCAGCACCATGCCGACGAAGCCGGAGGTGCCCAGGGTGCCGACCACCTCGGCCACGCGCACCACCGCCACGCGGCTGGAAATAAACGTGTTGGCCGAGCCAAACGCTCCGGCCATGGCCGTGCAATAGGCGATCCGCAGCAGGTAAATGGCCGGGCCGTGCGTCGTGGTCAGGCCCAGGTGGCACCAGCAGGCGACGGCAAACAGCGCCGTGGAGCAAATCCACACCAGCCGCGGCCCGTGATGGTCGATGCCCACCCCTTGAGCGAGCCGCATCACCAGGCTGCCGACCATGCCGACGCCGAGAATCCAGCCTAGATCCCACTCGCCGCCGCCCAGCACGGTGACCAGGTCGGCGTAGCGGTAGAGCAGGCTGATGGCGGTCATCAGGCAGAGGTTGTTCACGTAGGCCAGCCAGAAGGGCCAGCCGTAGGCGCCAAGTGCGGAACCATCCTCGGCGCTGGAAGGCGCGGGGTCGGCGGCGGGCGAAGAGACGCGAGGTTGTGAAGAAGACGAACCGTTCATCCGTCGGGCGGGGCACGATCTGCGGCAGGGATCGTGGATTATACGTCCGTTTCGCGAGGGAGGCGAGACGAAATCGTTAGACCGACCGCGATCCCTACGCATCTCGACGTTCTCCGGCTCAGTGGCTATCGTGGACACGCCTGCCTGCGAGCGGGTTCGCTTTGCAAGGATTAGCCGGGAGTTTTCGACGAATCCAGAGTCCGCCGTCCGAACAAGGAGAGGCCCGTCGTGATTTCGGCGAGACAGGTGTATGCGATGCTGGGAAACGAAACCCTCTGGCAAGTAGCCCATCAGTGCCACGCAGCGCTGGGCCGCGCGGAGGTGCCCTATGCCGTGGTGGGAGGCGTGGCAGTCTGCCTGCACGGATACCAACGCAACACCGTGGACCTGGACTTGCTCGTGCGCGCGGAGGATGCCGACGCCACCCGCTCCGCGATGCGGCAAGCGGGCTTCACCTGGTCGGAGGAAGCCAAGGAGTTTCGCAGCGGTTCGGGCGTGCCGGTGCAGTTTCTGATCGCCGGCGAGCCTGCCGGACCTCATTCGGAAGTCAAGTTGCCCGACCCCAGCGATCGGAAGACGACCGTCGCCTTGGAAGGGCTCCCCGTGATTTCGCTGGCGCGTTTGATCGAATTGAAGCTGGCTTGCGGCGAGGGCAACCTGCGCCGCACGCATAAGGACCTGGCCGACGTCGTGGAGCTGATCGCCGTCCACGGCCTGAGCCGGTCCTTTGCCCGGTTCTTGCACAAGTCGCTGCGGAAGACGTTTCGCGAGCTCGTGCTGCGCGCCCGAGGCGACGCTTGAAGACCGGAAGCAACCCCAAGATGAAATTCCACGAACTCACCATCCTCCTACCCTGCCACAGCCTGGAGGACTTCCCGCTTCACCATGAAGGGGAAGACGCCGCCGGGCTGCTGGCCGCCTGGACGGCGCTGTGGCATCCGGCGCTGATCGCCGCGACCGGCAAGATGCCCGGCTGGGCTCGGGCCGATGATCCGCCGTCCGAGCTGGCCGGGCGGCTGCTGGTGGTGCCGCAGGTGAGCGAAGCGATCCTGCTGGCCGGCTGGCCGCAGCGGGCCGCGGGCGAAGGCGCCTTCGTGATCCGCAAGACAACCGATCGCCAGCAGATCGTCCAGCAGGCCCTTTCTGCCTTGGACAACGTGTCGGCGATCGACCCCGAACTGGTCCGCGACTTCCTGGCGCTAGGCTACGCTTATTTGCAGGAAGAGCTGCTCACGCGGCAGATGCGCTATATCAGCCACCTCGACGAGGTGCACTTCAGCCGCGAAGTCGTGGCGGCGGCCCAGGCCGCTGCGGCGGGACAAAACAACGCGGCCCGCGAGCACTTGCAAAATTGCTTCGACGTCCTGACCGAATCGCGCGAGCACGTCTACCCGGCCGAGGCCTACCTGGTCGATCTCACGCTCGTGGCGCCGACGACCATCGGAGCGTCGCTGCGGCAAGAGCTGGCTGGGGCCTCCGCGAGCAGCCTCTTGATCTCGGCCGACACGCTGCGGCAGATGGCGGCCAAGGAGCCGGAGTCGCTGGCCGCACTGCGGGCGGCGCTCGATCGGTCGGCGGTCACCCTGGTCGGCGGCGAGCTGGTCGAGCGCGAGCTGCCGCTGCTGCCGCCCGAGACGGTGCTGGAAGAGTTCCGCCAAGCGAACCGGACGTACCAGGACCTGCTGGGCCGCACGCCGCAGGTCTACGGCCGCCGGCGCTACGGACTCTCTCCGCTGCTCCCGCAGATGCTCTCGCGGTTAGGTTACACCGGCGCGCTGCATCTCACGCTCGACGAGGGACAGTTCCCCCGTGCCGAGCAGGCCAAAGCAAGCTGGGAGGGACTGGACGGCACCACCATCGAGGCCCTGTCGCGCGTCCCGCTGGATGTCGATCAGCCCGCCAGCTTCCTCGGCCTGTGCCAGAAAATCGGCCAGACGATGGACATGGACCACGTGGCGACGGTCACGTTCGCCCATTGGCCGGGCAAGTCGAGCACCTGG
>JBGQHD010000750.1:0-3415 GCA_041497795.1 Planctomycetia bacterium | reverse complement strand
GAGGAGCCGGTGGTGCGGGCGATCCATGCCTGCTCGATCCCCGTCGTCTCCGCCGTCGGCCACGAGATCGACGTGACGCTGGCCGACCTGGCGGCCGACGTGCGAGCACTCACGCCATCGGAAGCCGCCGAGCGCGTGGCGCCCGACGCCGACGAGATATCGAATCGCTTGCGGCAAGTGCGCCACCGACTGCTGGCCGCGCTAAAGTCAAAAGCCTCCTCGGCCCGCGGGCGGCTCGACGCCCTGGCCTCGCTCCGCGTGCTGCGCAAGCCGACCGAGCGGATTCATGACCTGTCGCGCGAATTGGACGACCTTCAAGCCCGAGCCAACCGGGCGATGGGCCACCGCCTGCGAGCGGCGCGGTCGGCAGCCGCGGCGCTCGCCGGGCAACTCAACTCGCTCAGCCCACTGGCTGTACTCCAGCGCGGCTATTCGCTGACGAAGCGGGAGGCGGACGAGCGGCTGATTCACGACGCCGCCGAGCTGAACGCGGGCGAGCGGATCGTCACGCAGTTCGCCCAGGGGCAGGTGGTGAGCCGGGTGGAGGAATAGCGATCGGTGATGACCGTGGCGGGGCGAGGCATTTGACGCGTCCAGCCGATCATCCCTGTCGCTTGATCCAGTACTTCGGCCGTCGGCTCGTGTGCGCGACCGCGAGCACGATCACCTCATCCGACAAGATCTCGTAGACGACGCTGTACGGAAAACGGCGGAGAATCGTGCGGTGGATTTCCCGCTTCGTCTTTATCGTTTCGAGTCGAGAGAACCGGCCCGGGCGATCCTCGATTTCCTGGAGCCTCTTGGCGAGAGCCGCCAGAAACTCTTCGCCCAAGCCTGCCTGCCGTCCGTCGTACCAACAAGCCGCCTCCTTGGCCTCCGCGTCAGCCTCAGCGAGTAGGCGAACCTTCATCGTGTTCGCCTTTTCGTCAGTTCCTGACGAATACGCTCCACCGACTCGCGCCAGTCCGTCGCGGTGAACTCGCCTCTTGCCACCGCCTCAGAGCGGGCTTCAATCTCACGGGCCCAGGCTGCCTCAGCGTCGTCGTCGAATCCTTCCGACTCCAAGCTGACCAAAAGATCGCGTGCCAATAGTGCTCGGTCTTCCACGGGCAGGCCAAGTGCTTGGGCCAAGATATCGTTGCATGTGCTCATCTGTCGAATCCCAAGGGTTGGCGTAAGCGTCGCTGTGCAGTTTGATTTGGATGCCGAACAGGCTCGCCTCATTGTACTCATCCGCCCACGGTTCCGCCGCCGGCATCCTCCAGCCGCCACTGCTCGACGCGGCCGGTGCGGTCGCTGACAAAGAAGTAGCTCTTGAGCGTGCGAGCGCTGCGGTACGTGCAACATCCATTGCACAAAGCGATCAAGGTGGATGTACCCCCAGCGTCTTGAATGCACGCCGGCGCTCAACCAGCGTGGCCAGTGCCAGTGCAAGGCAGGCCGCTTGTGAAAGTCGACCTCCCCAGAGAAGCGGAAACATGTAGTCCACGAGCGTAAACCAGGCGAGGCCGTAGGCAGCGAGCGTCAGTTGCACCCATGTGGCTGCCGCGAGCCAGGTGCGGCAATTGAAATACGTGACCACCAGTACCAGGCAGAACAGGACCGTCGGCACGACCACAATCAAGATGCCCCACAACATGTCGAGCGGCTGGGCGTTCTTTTGGTCGCGAAGATCGCTGCCGACGTGCCACCAAAGACCGATGGAGCCGACGGCAATCACCCCCGCGAAACCGAACCACAGGGCGCGGAAATGCTGAGGTTGGCCGGTTGTCGCGATGAACAGCGTCGCGCCGCAGACCAACAGGCCGAAGAAGTATGGCCATTGAAAAAACGCTGTTACGAAGAAGAGCTCGCGCGGCGACTCAACCCCTTCGTACAGCTCATACGGTGACAGAGGCGTGGGCGGAGGAGCCGGCGTCGTCTGGCAGCCCTGGATCTGGCAACTTGGAATAAGGCACAGCGGCAGGAACAAACAGACGGCCAATGTTCCGCTGGACCCCCAAACAGGCAGAAACGTAAGCCCGAACACCCGGCCGGCGGCTGCGCGGGGACTGCGATCGCTTCTTGCGGAGACTTCGCTGGTCGGCGACACGATCTGGTTGCGATGATCCAAGGTGCTTCAGCCGTTACTCATCCGTCACGCACCCCTCTGACGCGGACTTTACGTTCTTGATGTACTTGTACAGCGTGCCCCGCGTGGCTTTGTACGGCGGGGCTTTCCAGGCCGTGCGGCGGCGGGATAGCTCTGCTTCGGATAGCGCGACTTCCAGCGTGTGCTTCTCGGCGTCGATCGTGATTTGGTCGCCGTCGCGGACCAGGCCGATCGGGCCGCCGGTTTGGGCTTCCGGCGTGATGTGGCCGACGATGAAGCCGTGCGAGCCGCCGGAGAAGCGGCCGTCGGTCAGCAGGGCCACGTCGCTGCCCAGGCCGGCGCCCATGATGGCCGAGGTCGGCGTGAGCATCTCCGGCATGCCGGGGCCGCCTTGGGGGCCTTCGTAGCGGATGATGACCACCTGGCCTTTGGCGATTTCCTTCCGCTCCAGCGCGTGCAGCATGTCTTCTTCCGAGTCGAAGACCTTGGCCGGGCCGCTGAATCGCAGGCCCTCTTTGCCGGTGATCTTGGCCACGGCGCCGTCGGGGGCGAGGTTGCCCCGGAGAATCTGAATGTGCCCGCTCGCTTTGATCGGGTTCTTCAGCGGGCGGACGATGTCCTGGCCCGACGCCAAGCCGGGCAGCGGGGCGAGGTTTTCGGCGATCGTCTTGCCGGTGACGGTGAGCAGATCGCCGCGGATCAGCTTCTCGGCCAAGAGCAGCTTCATCACGGCCGGCGTGCCGCCCACGCCGTGCAGGTCTTCTTGCACGTAGCGGCCGCTGGGCTTCAGGTCGGCGATGAACGGCACGCGGTCGCTCACCCGCTGGAAGTCGTCGATGGTCAGCTTCACGTCCACGGCCCGGGCCATGGCAATCAGGTGCAGCACGGCGTTGGTCGAGCCGCCCAGGGCCATGACGATCGCCATGGCGTTCTCGAACGCCTCGCGCTTCATGATGTCGCGCGGCTTGATGTCGCGCTCCAGCAGCGTGCGGATGGCGGCCCCGGCCTTGAAGCACTCGTCGAGCTTGGCCCGGTCCTCGGCCGGGATCGACGAGCTGTACGGCAGCGACATGCCCAGGGCCTCGATCGCCGTGGCCATGGTGTTGGCGGTGTACATGCCGCCGCAGGCGCCGGCGCCGGGGCAGCTTTTTCGGACGATCTCGCGGCGCTCCTCCTCGGTGATCCGGCCGGCCAAAAACTCGCCGTAGGCCTGGAACGCGGAGATAATGTCGCGCGGCTGCTTCTTCCCGGCCAGCGCCGTACAGCCGGCTCGGATGGTGCCGCCGTAGACCATAATCGCCGGGCGATTGAGCCGGCCCATGG
>JBGQHD010000749.1:0-3422 GCA_041497795.1 Planctomycetia bacterium | reverse complement strand
TCGCGGACGCCGATGTCGCGCAGGCGGCTGGGGATGCCGATGGCGGCTCGCAGGTCTTCCACGGCGGCGATCGCGGCTTCGGCGGCTTGGGCTTCGCTCAGGCCGGCGGTGTTCTTGCCGAGCAGCCGGGCGATGGTTCCGAACTCGCGCTTTCGCGCGGGCAGGTTGTAGCGCATCACGAACGGCAGCAGCAGGCCGTTGCCGGCGCCGTGCGAGACGTGGACGGCCCCGCCAACCGGGTACTCCATCGCGTGTACCAGGGCCACGCCGATGTTCGAGAACGCCAGCCCGGCGACCGTCGCGGCCAGGGCCATGCCGCTGCGGGCGGGGAGGTTCTTCGGCTCGCGGACGGCGGCCGCCAGGTGCTGGCCGACCAGCTCGATGGCCTTCTCGGCCAGGCAACTGCCCAGCGGATGGCGGCCTTGGTAGACGCTGTTCTCGCCCGGCGGCAGGGGGAAGACCTCGTTATCGACCGCCGTGTAGGCTTCGATGGCGTGCGTCAGGGCGTCGATGCCGCTGTCGGCCGTGACCTTGGCCGGGCAGCTCAGCGTGAGCCGGGGATCGACGAGGGCCACGCGCGGCCGCAGGAAGTTGCTGAGGATGCCGACCTTGATCTTGGCGACCGTGTCGGTGAGCACGGCCGCGGCGGTGACCTCGGAACCGGTGCCGGCTGTGGTCGGCACGCAGATCAGCGGCATCACCGGGCCGGGCAGGCGGCCGTCGCCGACGAAATCGCGCGGCGGCCGATTGTGCGTCAGGCAAGCGGCGGCGACCTTGGCCAGGTCCATGTTGCTGCCGCCGCCGAGGCCGAGGATCACATCGGGCCGGTACGCTCGCGCCTGGCCGACGCACTGCTCGGCCAGATCGAGCGACGGCTCCGGCTGCCCACCGGCGAAGACCTCGTGCGGCAGATCGCCGAGCGCGGCCGTCACTTCGCTGACCACCCCGGCCTTGGCGAGCGCGGCGTCGGTGACGACGAAGGCGCGCGGCTGGCCGGCAGCGGCGATGTCACCGGGGGGCTTACGCCCCCCGCTCGCCGTGCCGACGCTCGCCGTGGCGACAGAAACCAGCTCACGCAGCCGACCGATCGCGCCGGGGCCGAAGACCAACTGCCCGGCCGAGTGAAACGTCCAGATCTCGCGCATCGCAGGTCACTTCCAGCGCCGCACGGCCAGGCAACTGGCCTGGCCCTGGGCGGTGACGTTGGCGTTCAGGAACACGTCGCCCGGCGGCGTGCCCCGCTGCCGGACGACGCTCAGCTTACACGCCGGATCGGGCGTTTCGTAGTTCAGCACGGGGAAAAGTTCGCCGTGCTCGAGAGCCAGGAGGCTGGCGATCAGCTCGACCAGGCCGCTGCCGGCGCCCAGGTTGCCGAAATGACTCTTGGCGGCGACGACGGGGACCTTCGCCGCGCGGTCGCCGAATACCCGCTGAATCGCCCGGGCTTCCGCGGCGTCGCCGGCGCGAGTCGAAACTCCGTGGGCGTGAACGTGGCCGACGTCGGCGGGCGTCAGCTTCGCGTCGCGCAAGGCGCCGCTCATGACGTTCGCCAAGGCAGTCTCGGTCGCCACGCCGTTGCGGCTGGATACCTGGCTGCCGGCGCTGCCGATGATCTCGCCGTAGATCGTCGCGCCGCGAGCTTGGGCCGAGGACGACTCCTCCAGCACCAGGGCGGCGGAGCCTTCGCCCAGCACCATGCCGCTGCGATTGCGGTCGAACGGCCGCGAGGCGCGGGCCGGCTCGCCATCCTTGGCCACCTCAAATTGCACGATCGCCTGCAGCGTCTTGTAGGGGTGGACCCAGGTGCCGGTGGCCCCGGCGATCATGCAGTCGGCATGGCCGCGGGCGATGATCCGGGCCGCCTCGCCGACGGCCAGGTTGGCCGAGGCCTCGCGCTCGGTGATCGAGTTGTTCGGCCCGCGCAGGTCGTTGTACATCGAGAGGTGCGCGGCCGGCATGTTCGGCAGGTACTTCAGCAGCCACAGCGGATTGAGCTTGGGCAAGCCGCTGGTGGCCCAGCGGGCGAACTCGAACTTGCCCGACGGGCCGACGCAGTTGCGGCAGGCATCGGCGAACTCTTCCGGCAGCGTAATCATGTAGTCGGAGCCGAACACGGCCCCGGTGCGGGCCGGGTCGAACCCGGCGGCCTTCAGCCCCGCGTGCTGCATGGCGAGCTGGGCCGCGGCGATGCCCATCTGGGCCTCGCGGCAGATGGTCTTGAGCCCCTTGCGGATGTTCCGCTGGAGGAGCTTATCGAGCTCGCCGAAGTTGCCGATGTCGTCGTTGGCAAACTGTCGGGCCTCACCGGCGAACTGCACGGGTAGCGCCTGCGGCGGAAACATCGTGATCGGCCCGACGCCGCTGACGCCGTCGATCAAGCCCTGCCACAGCGCCTGGGGAGTGCTCCCCAGCGGGCAGATGACCCCCAGGCCGGTGATGACGACGCGACGCGAGCCGGAAGCCGGAGCAGACATCGATTCCTGAAGGATCGGGCCATGCGGAATCCTGAGCTGCCGACGGTGGAGTCAGGATGCGGCGATTCTATGGCCATGCCGCCACGGCGTCGAGCCGAGATGGCGATCGCCAAAAAACCTCAGAACGAGAGCGCGCGGATCGCAGCTGTCAGAATGGCGATCACGGCGACGGCGATCAGCAACCCTCGTACGGAGAATCGAGACAGCGGCGGTCGGCGTGCTCGCGAAGGAAAAAGATACGCCGCCGCGGCACACGCGGCAGCCGCACCGATGACGCCCCAGAACAAGACGTGGTTTCGGAGATCCTCCAGATTTCCTATTGCCGCACCTTCCACACTGGCGTAATGGGCATACACGCGCGGTTGGGGAATCACCAGTCCCAGCAAGCTCCCAACACAACCTAATAGGAACGCAGTGCGGCTGCGGACCACATACGCGAAGATCGCCACGCCGAGGACGAGCGTCAAAACGGCCACCCCTTGGGCCGCCAGCTCAGGCTCGACGTACCGGGCCAATCCCATGGCTCATTCCTTCTTCCCGCCGTCCGGCAGATTCGCCCATGCCCAGCGGAAGAGATTGCGCGAGTCGGTGTATCGCACGTCGGACGCCGCCGAGCCGAGGACAACGACGATCAGGCTCCGCCCGTCGCGCGTGCCGAACGACACCAGGCAGGCCCCGGCGGTCGGCGTGGTGCCGGTCTTTACGCCGGCGTAGCCTTCGATCTCCAGCAGGTGGTTGGTGTTCTCCCAGAGCACATTGCGGCGATAGCCGCCCGGGCCGGTGACGGTGCAGCCGTGCTGGCGGGTGCCGACGTACTGGCGGAACCGCTCGTTCTTCATCGCCGCGGCTGCCAGGCGCGCCAGGTCGGCGGCCGACGAGATGTGCCCATTCGCCGTCAGGCCGTGCGGGTTGGCGTAGTGCGTGCTCTCCATGCCCAGCTTCTTGGCC
>JBGQHD010000748.1:0-3423 GCA_041497795.1 Planctomycetia bacterium | reverse complement strand
ATTTGCTTGAAGACCCGCAGCGCCGTGTCCTTGGTCTCGTACGACTCCATATCGACGTTGATGAACGCCCGATGCTGCCGGGCGGCCCGCAGCAGTTGCCGCAGCCGTTGCGAGACGCGGCTCGCGGTGCCCTCCTGGTCCAGGGGATCGAACTGGCTGTCGAGCGCGGAGAGCTTGATCGAGACGTTGACGCGGGGGATTTCGCCCAGCCCGCCGCGGTCGATCTGCGGCGCCTCGGGCCAGGCGTTCACCGTGGGCGAGATGTTGCGGATCAGGTCGATCGTGGAATGCAGATAGCGGTCGGCCTCGGCCTCGGTGATCACCGCTTCGCCCAGGAGGTCCATCGTGAAGCCCATGTGGGCCTTGCGGGCCCGCAGGGCGGCGGCCAGCACCTCGTCGGGCGTGACGCCGGCGATGAACCGCCGGGCGTGGCTCATGGCGTTGCGGCGGGCGGCGATGGCCAGCGCCCGGCCGGCGATCGAATTGGGCTGGGCGATGGCCAGGCCCAGCCGCACGGCCGAGGGCAGTCGCTGGCGGACCTCGTCGAAATACTCGTGCAGGTGGCCGGTCACCTGGTCGCGGGTCTTGAGCATCGGCAACACGTCGATGAAACGAAACATCTGCACCTTCACCGACTCGTCCTGCATGGCCCAGGCCATGATCCGATCGTCCCACCAGCGGCGCTCCAGCATGCTGGGCCGGCGACGGGAGAGATGCTCGAACACCCAGCGGCCCACCTCCTGCGTGGTGGCTTCGATGCGGGCCAGGTCTGGGGGGGAAAAGTCGTCGGACACGGGGATGAGGAAGGCGATGGCAATGACGTGGCGTAGGCTTCCAGCCTGCGATCCCACCCGGCCCCGGCAGGCTGGAAGCCTACCCCACGAGGACTGGCTGGCATTCTATGCCGGCGCGGCACAACCACCAATCGCGGCACGGCAGGCGTCGCGCGCGGCGACGGCTGGCAAGACGCGGGCGCCGCAGGCGCGGGCCTCAAGTCGGCCGGCGCGCGGCGTCGATGCTCTCAGCGTGGCGGGCGATGCTTTTAGCGAGGCGGCCGCATTCTGGCCTTCCCGGCAGTTGACGGCCGCGTATAATCTCCCGCTTTTTCGCGCAAATCGACGGCGCCTGGCCTATCGGCCGGGGCAGTGCTTTTCGCGCCAATCCTCCCCACGTCGAATCCCTCCCATGCGTCGCATCTTTCCTTTGCTCTGCGTCTTGGCGCTCTCCGGGGCGGGTTGCAGCACCACGGAACCGCTGGGGCTGCGCTACGGCCCGCACCAAAACGTCGAGTTGCAGCGTCGCGACGCCCAGGTGGTCGATCCGTATCCCTTGCCCAGCGTGGGGCCGGATATCACCGGCGCGCGCCCGCGCGACTTTGACGTGCCGCGCTCAGAGCCGGTGCGCACCCAAGACGAGCGCCGCTGGTCGATCTTCAGCCATTGAGATGGCCGCCGTGGCACGGGCTTCCAGCCCGTGAGCTTCACGGCCAAGATGGCCGTGCCACACCGCTGGCCTACGGACCCGCGGCCGGCAGGCGGACGGTGAAGTCGTTCTCGCCTGAAGCCGAGACGGTGAACTCTTCCTTGTCCTTGATGGACCGCCCGGTCGCGCAGCCTGGCTTCTTGCTCGTGGGTAGTGGCATCGCGTCATCCGGCGCGCATAATATGCGTTCTGTAGCCGAGCGGCGGACAAGAGTGTCCGCCTTACGCGCCGCGGCAAGAGCGGTTCGCCGCGCAGCGAGCGGCGGCCGACCACAACATCCGTTTCTGAAGAGGTAGCAATGCAACGCCGATTCGTACCCAGTGGACTCGTGGCGAGGAACCTTCTCTGGCGCGGCACCCTGCTGGTCAGCGGCGTGCTGCTGGTCAGCGCCGCCCTGGCGCAAGAAAAGAAACCCGACGGCAAGCCGGACGAGTCCGGCGAAGGCCGAGTCAACCTGAAGGTCATCGTGCCCCTGGGTTACGAGGAAGACGACGGCGGTCTCAAGGAGCCCACGCTGCTCATCAACGACACGCAGACCAATAAGGACCGCAAGCAAACCGGGAAGACCGAGCGCAAGTTTGAATCCTCGTCGCTCAAGCCGGGCAAGGACTATTACTACACGCTGAAGGTCACCTGGGAGCCCAATAACTACACCACGCGAACACGGGAGCGCAAGATCAAGGTCGAGCCCGGCAAGTCGTACACGGTGGACCTCAGCAAGCCGGAGAAGGACGACAAGCCGGACGACATCGTGGTCCGCTTTGTGGCAACCCCCGACGACCTTGTGGACAAGCTGATGGATTTGGCCAAGGTCGGCAAGGACGACGTGGTATTCGACCTGGGCTGCGGCGACGGCCGCATGGTCTGCCGCGCGATCGCCAAGCGGGGCGCCAAGCGGGGCGTGGGTGTGGACATCGACCCGGACCGTATCAAGGACTCGAAGAAGACCGCCAAGGACTACAAGGTGGAAGACAAAGTGACCTGGCGCGAAGGGGACGTGCTGAAGCAAATCGACGATCTGGAGGATGCCACGGTGGTCATGCTCTACATGGGGGACGAGATCGGCGCTCGCCTGGCGCCGATTCTGCAAAAGCGGCTGAAGCCCGGCTCGCGCGTGGTCTCGCACCGCTTCACGCTGGGGGATTGGAAGCCGGACAAGACGATCCGAGTCGAAGATAAGAATAAGACCAATTCGGAAGACATGGTCGACCTGCACCTGTGGACCGTGAAGGAGAGGAAGGACGGCAAGGAGCCGGTGAAAGAGCTGGCGAAGGAGCCGGTGAAGAAGCCGGTGAAGGAGAAGGAAGAGAAGCCAAAACCGTAGGGCGAGCCCAGCGGCGTCTGTCCGCAGGCGAAGTCGCCAGACTCCGGGAAGCCTGAACCGGGCGTCGGGGAGTCTGAACTCTGGCGAGTTCAGCTACCTGCGGTCTTGCCGTCGCGGGATTTGTTCGGCTTGGCAGGCACGGGCTGCTTGGCATCCGACTTCTTGGCTTGCTCCGTTTTCTTGGCTTGCTTCGCGCCGGCCTCGGCGGCCAGCCGGGCCTTGAGGCGCTGGGCGCGGTACAGGCTGCCGGGGCGCTGGTCGGCGGAATTGTCTTTTTCGTAGGCCACGATCGCCTCGTCGTAGCGGCCGGCCGCCTCCAAGGCGCGGGCCAGGTCGTAGTTGGCCCCGGCCTGCGAGACCGCCAGCATCGGCTTGATGACTTCGTCGGCGTATTGGCGCAGGCGCCTCTCCGCATCGTTGGACGGCTTGGCGGGGAGCCCCGCCAAGGTCTTGCTGAGCGCCGGCGCCTCGGCATCCAGCAGGTGCCGGAAATACGCCGCCGCGTCCGCGTAGTCGCCGCGTTCGTAGGCCACCTGACCGACCCAGGCGGTGGCGATCAGCCGCACGAACTGGCGATTCAGCCGAATGAGCGGCATCTGTTGGAGCTGAGCCTGGTT
>JBGQHD010000747.1:0-3429 GCA_041497795.1 Planctomycetia bacterium | reverse complement strand
GGAACCCGTCCGCATGACGCCCGGCGTATCGTTGATGACGCCCGAATTGCTGCTCATCGCCGGCGATGCCGAGGGCCTCAACGACTTCCTGGCGGCGGCCCTGCCTATCGTGACCCACGGGCTGGCGGTCGATTTCGCGGCAGTTGTCTCCCCGCAGTCCGGCGATTGGCAAACTCTCGGCTCCGCCGGCAGTCGGCAGCGGTTGCCGATCAGCCTCCTGGCCGATGCGCTGGATCGTGAATCGACGACGGCCGACGCCAATTGGCTTGTCGTGCCGATCGGTCAAGGCGCCGCCGCCGGGCAACTGCTGGCCGTGTACTCCACCCGCGGCGGCTGGGACAAGGTGAAGCCCGCCGTGCTCGCCATTGCTCCGGTGCTCGGCCGGGTCATGTCGCAAATCCAGCAGCGGCATCGCGAGCGGCATCGCATCCGCCGCTTGGAGGCGATCCTCGAAATCGCCGGCCAATGGAATCAGCTCCACGAGATGGTGCCGCTGCTCACGCAGATGGCCGAGGCCGCCACCAAGCTCATCGAAGCCGACCGGGCCAGTATCTTCCTCTGGGACCGGCCGAATCACATTCTCGTTGGCCGGCCGGCCCTGGGCGTGGAGGGTAACGAGCTGCGCATCCCGGACGACAAGGGCCTCGTCGGCAAAGTCGTGCAAAGCGGCGAGCCAGGCCGGGTGGATCGCACGTTCGGCCAGGAGCAGGTCAATCGCTCGGTCGATGCCTCGCTCAAGTACAAGACCGAGACGCTGCTTTGCGTGCCGCTCCGCGGAGCCAAGGGCGAAATCTTCGGCGCCTTCGAGGTCATCAACAAGAAAGGCGGCAACTTCACGGACGAAGACGAAGACGCCCTCACCGAACTGGCCCAACACGCCGCCATCGCCCTAGAGAACACGCAGGAGCGCGAGCACCTGGTCCAGGCCCGCAAGAGCATGAGCGACCAGGCGGCCGAGAAGGTGCGGCTGGTCGGCGAAAGCCCGGCCATCGCCGCCCTCAACTTGACGATCGACCGCGTGGCCAACACCGACCTGGCCGTGATGATCCTCGGCGAGAACGGCACCGGCAAGGAAGTGGTCGCCCAGCGCGTGCACTATCAGAGCACGCGCCGCGATCAGCCGTTCATCGCGGTCAACTGCGCGGCCATCACCGAAACGCTGCTGGAAAGCGAGCTGTTCGGCCACGAGAAAGGGGCCTTCACCGGGGCCGACGAGCGGCGGATCGGCAAGTTCGAGCTGGCCTCCGGCGGCACGATCTTCCTCGACGAAATCGGCGACATGAGCCTGGGCGGCCAGTCGAAGCTGCTGCGGGTGCTGGAGCAAAAGGAGGTCGTCCGCGTCGGCGGCGGCGTGCCGATCCACACCGATGCCAGAGTCATCGCCGCCACGAACCAGGACCTGGCCGAAATGGTGAAGGCCAAAAAATTCCGCCAGGACCTGTTCTATCGCCTCAACGTGATCAGCCTGCAACTACCGCCGCTGCGCGAGCGCGACGACGACGTGCTGATCCTGGCCGAGCACTTCCTCAAAGACTTCTGCCAGAAAGCCCGGAGAAAGGTGCCGAAGTTCTCGGCCGAGGCCCGCAAGCGGATCATGCAGCACACCTGGCCCGGCAACGTCCGCGAGCTGCGGAACCTGATGGAGCGGCTGGCCTACCTGACGCAGGGCGACACGGTCGAGATGCAAGACCTCGGCTTCATCCTCACCCCCGCCAACGAAGCCCCCGCCTGGGTCGCCAGCGACCAGCCGCTGTCGGAAGCCACCGACCAATTCCAGACCGAGTACATCAAAAAAGCCATCGCCCGCACCAAAGGCAACATGAGCGAAGCGGCGGAACGGCTGGGGCTGCACCGGTCGAATTTGTATCGGAAGATGCGGCAGTTGGGGATGGCGGTGGAGTAGGGATTGGTTTTGCCTGTCAGAAGTTCCAGTCCATCATGAACAGAATCTGGTGGCGTACAGCATGACCGAAACCGGCCCACCTTCCGAAGAACGACGTCCTCCAATTCCATTGCCGATCCAGCGTGCAGTGCGCCAACGATGCGCATTTGGTTGTATCATCTGTGGTCACCCATTGTACGAATACCACCACATGATACCCTATGCCGAGGTTCACGAGCACACTGAGGGTAATATTACTTTGCTTTGCGATGGGCATCATCGCGAAGCCACAAATGGCCTCTTGACCCCCGAGCAGATCGCGTCCGCAAACTCGGCGCCGTACAACGTTGCATCCGGTGTCTCGCGCCCATTCGCATTGCATTTCTCCGGCCCTGAACTCCGGGTTGAGATCGGCACTAACAGCTTTTCCGGGGGCCTTCCGCATCCAGATGGTGGAACAGCGTTCATTCCGATCTCGGTTGACGACAATGATCTCGTTTGGTTTCGCGTGGACGCGCAAGGTCGCATCTTTCTCCACCTTACGATTCTCGATGAATGCAATCTTCCGCTGCTGCGGGTCGTCGAGAACCATCTTATCTATCGAGCTGACACTTGGGACATTGAATTCAAAGGAAAGATTCTGACGTTGCGACAAGCTCCACGGGACATATTCCTTGAAATCGAGTTTGTCCCACCGAATACACTTCGCCTCATTCGTGGTCGATTGCTGTGTAACGGAGTCGAGATGCTAATATTGATAGATCATATTCTTATTGTGAATGCTGGTCAGTCTTTTAGCCATTGCGCGATCAAGGGCGGGGCCATCGGCCTTCAACTCGGACGAAACGAGCGTGGGTATCCGTGTTGCATGCGATCGGAACCCCGCGGCCTGAAGCGCTATGGAATCGATCGAGACATGCTAATTGAATACGACAAGCGTAATGCGGAGAAGATGAAGGCATTCGGCGCGTCCAACACGCCTGAAGAGGAAGGCGTCGGCAAAGAACCAATAACGCCGGAATGATTCACAGCGTGTTTCTGAATCCGCGGCGTGGGATGCTCTCGCACGGGTGCCTGGGGCAGAATGCCCCAGGCGTAGGATTCACGATCTCCCGCGAGCCTTGCCATGGCCGTCTTTGGCTTTCAGCCACAGGACCCCCTTCACGGCGGCGGGTGGCACGCCCTGAACAGGAGGTGAAGGGCGTGGGGAGCGCGAGTCGGCCGCGAGTTGCCTCGCACCTCGGTCCGTGGTGCTTCCACGTCCTTCGCATCCATGCTCAGAGCGTGCCGCCCGTACAGCTACGTCAACAGCTTGTCCCTTCTGTCGCCCGCTGCGCGGGCTTCGTTTGACTCGCCCTTGCGTCCCACGGGCTGACGCCCGTGGCTTGCCTTTCGCCCGCTGGCGGCGGGGTGGCACTCTACGCCGATAACCCTAATCGATACGTCGTTCCGCGTATTTCCCAGATTCCGATCCCACCGAAAGCTCCCATCTTTCGATGTGTCGCAAGATTATGCGGGAATTACGGTTGCAGAAAGGGTTATCGGCG
>JBGQHD010000746.1:0-3440 GCA_041497795.1 Planctomycetia bacterium | reverse complement strand
TCATCGGTGTCGCGAAGTCGGCGTTGCAGGTCTCCGTGATCCTTCCACCATCCCAAGGCTACGGCGAAAAGGGCCACCAGCAGCAGCAACGTGCTCATCCGGAATTGCAAGAATTGACGCATGGCGCCGGCTCCGGTCGATGATGTGTGCAGGCTCCACCCGCGCTACTAGCAACAATCCGCCAGCGCCACGTCGTTCGCCGTGGGTTCTTCTCCTCCAATAGGCTGATGAGCCGCCGCTTTGGCCGTTTCGTAGCGAGGAAAGTACCGCTGCACGACTTCGGCGAACTCGGCCGGCGTGGCGGCCCGCACCACCTGGCTGCGAAACTCGCACGCCCCGTGACGGCCTTGGGCGTAGCAGCAGGCGAACTTCCGCATCAGCACCGTGCCGTCGGTGGGGCCGAAACGCCGCACCACGAGATCGTAGTGGTGCAGCAGCAGCTCGCGCTCTTCGGCCAACGTGGGGTCGGGCGGAATCGGCTCGCCCCGCAGCGCGGCGCATGCCTGGCGAAAGAGCCACGGCTTGGACAGCGCGGCCCGGGCGATCATCACGCCATCGACGTCGTAGCGGGCGAAGGCCTCGACCACCTTCTGCGGGCTGTCGAGGTCGCCGTTGCCGATCAGCGGGATCCGCCGCAGGTGCCGCTTGATCGTCGAGATACGGTCCCAGTCGGCCTCGCCGCTGAAGAAGTCCTGCGCCGTGCGGCCGTGCACCGTGAGGGCAGACGCGCCGCCCCCCTCGACCGCTTGGGCCACGTCGATGGCATTCACCGTGTCGCGCGTGCAGCCCAGGCGAATTTTGGCGGTGACCGGCACGGGAGCGCAGGCCTCGACCACGCGCCGCACCAGCCCGCCGACGCGCTCCGGCCAGCGGAGCAGGTATGAGCCGCTCTTGGCCCCCTCGGTCACTTTCTTCACCGGGCAGCCGAAGTTGATATCCACGACGCTGACGCGGAACTCGTGCGCCAGCCGAGCGCCGACCGCCGCCAGCGAATCGGGGTCGTTGTCCCAAATCTGCACGGCCAGCGGGCGGGCCTCGTCCTTCACTCCCCAGAGCCGCTCGGGGAACTTATCGCGGTGCTCTTCGATCTCCAGGAAGCCGCGAGCGTGGATCATCTCCGTGGCCTGCAAGCCGGCCCCGCCGAACTCGCGGACCATCTGCCGATAGGCGTAGTTCGTGTACCCGGCCATCGGGGCCTGGAGCAGCGGCGGATCGACGACGACCGGGCCGATGCACAGCGGCCGAATGCGGCCCGGCGGCAAAGGGTGAGAGGCGTTGCAGTGGATCAGGGTGGCGTTCATGGCGATATTCTACCGTCGAAGGCCAACCGCTCGAACAGCGAAGACGGCTTCCCCCTGTTGACGTCGTCGGGCGACGGCGCAATAGCTAGTGCCGGGTCCGAACGAAAACGGCGAGCGCAGTGGCGTGGGATCAGAAGGTGAGGCCGACCTTCCACGGCGCTCAGGCCGCGCTTCCGCCCCGGCGAGCCGCTCCGCCGCTATTTTGACAATTGTCGATATTGTGTGTTGACATCTCGACAAGCGTCGATATTCTCACGGGCATGCCTGGATGCTTGCGGCAGGCTGGAAGCCTACCCCACGGCACGCGGAGTGTGCCGGCTACGGCGACCACTCGCTGCGCGAGGCCGTTTGTGGAGGCCCTTGTGACGGAACATCAGCTCCCCGACGCTGAATTGGACGTCATCGCCTGTCTGTGGCGCGACGGGGCGCTGACGGCCCGGCAGGTGCGCGAGGCGTTGGCCGACAAGCGGCCGATGGCGCACGCCTCAGTGTGCACGCTGCTCAAGCGGCTGGAAGACAAGGGGCTCGTCCTGCGCTCGAAGGGCGCTGCCGGCAAGGCGTTCCTCTACCAGGCCAAAACGCGGCCCGGCGCCACGCGGCGACGGTTGCTGGGCGAATTGCTGGATCGTCTCTTTGGCGGCAGCGGCGTGGCGCTGGTCAGCTCGCTCTTCGAGAGCCGACCGCCAACTCGCGAGGAGCTCGATGAGCTGCAGTCGCTGCTGGATGACCTCCGTCGCCAAGATTCGCGAGCCAAGTGACTCGCGCCAGCCCCAAGCGGTTTCCTCTATCAGCAAGAAAAGGAGCCGGGGATGACCAGCTCGTTCTTGGAAGTACGTCGCCTCGGCGGCGGACGGCCCGTTCTCCAGCCCCGTCATGGCCACGGTGCCGCTCAGCGATGCCAAGCCGGAGCAGATGACCGAGAAGGTTGCGTATCGCGGCTCGCGGCGGCGGTATGCTCAGTTGCGGTTTGGCACGGAGGATTCGCCGCGGGTGATCGTCGTCGTCGATGAGCTG
This sequence comes from Planctomycetia bacterium, assembly GCA_041497795.1. Classification (GTDB taxonomy): domain Bacteria; phylum Planctomycetota; class Planctomycetia; order Pirellulales; family S012-138; genus JBGQHD01. Next base: position 1,125 of record JBGQHD010000746.1, on the reverse strand, counting down.
CCGGGCGGGGCGTTCGATCTCTACGTCGATGGCGACCGCAACCGCGTCATGGACAAAGACGACCTCGTACCAGGCACGGAGCGGACGCGCACGACGCCGCTGAAGGCGCACCTCACGGCTGGGCCGGAGTCCAACCGCTATCTGCCGCGCACGGTTGCCGTGCGGCTGGGCGCCGCGGGCAACAGCATCGGCATCGGCACCGTCGGTTACGTCGAAGGCGGCGCGAAACTCGGCGATGAGCTGGTGACGGTGCGGCGCGTGGACGGCGACGGCAACGGCCTCTTCTCCGACGCGGCCGACCGGCTGTGGATCGACCTGGACGGCGACCGCCGCTGGGACGCCCTGGCTGAGCAGTTCCCCTACCTGCCGATGCTGCGGCTGGCCGAGGGCCGCTTCGCCGTCCGCGGCGACCGCGAGGGACACCGGCTGGCCTTCGAGCCGGTTGAAGGGACCGGGCGCGTAAGACTGCACCTGCCCACGCTGGCCGCCGGGGCGAGCGTCAAGCAGTTAGAGGTGATGCTCTTCGGCGAAGACGGCTCGGCCTACACGCTGCACGGCGGCGAGAAGGCCGGCGACAAGGCGACCGAGCTGCCGATCGGGCGATATTCCGTCGGCAGCGTCACGGCCTCACTGGCCGATGGCCGCCAGGCCAAGCCGTGGAACTTCGTCTTCTCCCGCTCCCCCGGCGAGCCGCTGACGCGCTGGCACGAGGTCCGCCGCGACCAGGAGCTGACCCTCGATCCCTTCGGCAAGTTCCGCTTCGACCTGGGGCTGGGGGACATCGGCTCGGCGGTGCAGCCGGGGCAAGGGCTGCACCTGGGCCTGCGGCTGCACACGGCCGATGGCCTGCTCATCAACTCCAGCTCCTGCGGCGCGTTCGATCGCTTTGCCTCGGAAGCAGGGCACAACTGCGCTCGGGTGCAGCTCCTGCGGCCCGATCAAACGGTCGCCGACTCGGCCCAGTCTGGCTTCGCCTGAGGCACGTTCTGCGGGGCCTCGGTGCGAGTGCCCGGCGACCTGCGATCCGGCTCGGTCGAGCTGATCGGCAAGTTCGACACCGGCCCGCTGATGGGCACGCTCGAAGCCCGGCGGACGCTGCGCGTGGAAGAGCGGCGGAAGTGATGG
>JBGQHD010000745.1:0-3440 GCA_041497795.1 Planctomycetia bacterium | reverse complement strand
TGGCGTTGGGGCCGTCGATCTCGCCGACGATGGCCGCGGCGCCCTTGTCTTGCAGCTTGCTGTTGACCTTCGAGTTGGTGAACTTCTCCCCCTTGTCCTTGATCTCTTCGCGGAAGCCCTCGCCCTTTCCCCTGCCGCGCTGGAAATCGCCCTTGCCACGCCGGTTTTCATCTCCGCCTTCCTCGCCCCCTTCCATCCCCTGTCCCATCCCGTCCATCAGGTCGTCTTTCGCCATGGCCAAGTCCTGCAAGGCGCCGTCGAGCATCTTCAGCTCTTCCATCTGCTGGGCCAGGGCTTTCATGTCGCCCATCATGCCTTGCATGCCCTTCATGGCACTCTTGGCGTCGCCTTCCTTCATGCACTTGGCGCATTGGCCCATCTGCTGGGCCATCTGCTGCATTTGCTTCATCTGCTGATCTTGTTGCTGGAGCTTGGCCAGCTCTTGCTCGAGCTTCTTCTGCTGGGCCTTGTTGCCCTGCTGCTGGGCCTGCTTGATCTGCTGCTGGAGGTCTTGCTTGCGCTTCTCGTGGTCCTTGGCCATCTTCTCGATCTTGTCCTTGATCTGATTGAGCTTGTCGGCGATCTGCTTCATCTGCTCGGGATTGAGCTTGCCGTCCTTGAGCTCGTTGGCCATTTTGCCCAGCTCGTTGAGGGCGTTCTTGAAGTCGCCTTCCTTGAGGGCCTTGGCCAGCTTGTTGCCGGGGGCGTTGTCGTTGAGCCCTTCCATGTTCTTGAGTTGGTTCTTCAACTCCTCGGCCACGTCCACCTGGCTGCGGCGCTTTTCCAACTGCTTGGCCAGGTCGTTGAGGTGTGCGACCACCTCCTTCTTGTCCAGCGCCTTGTCCTTGAGGTTGTTGTCGATGCCCTGCTCCAGCTTCTGGAGCGCTTCCTTCAGTTCCTTCAGGCCCAACTTGTCCGCCTTTTCCCGCTTCTTGGCCAGCTCCTTCTTCAGCGGATCGGTGACCTTTTGATTGATGATGTGGGCCTTGACGATGTCTTTGTTCTTCGAGGGGTCGTCTTCCTTCGGCGTGCGCGGAGTCAGCGTGAGGGCCAGCACCAGCGCCGCCGCGGCCGGCAACACCGGCAGAAACGCCCAGCGGCTGAGGCTCAGGCCGAACTTCTCGCCGACGTTGACCGTCTGCACGCGGCGCACGGCGTCGTTCGAGAGGGCCTGGCCGACCGAGCTTTGCCGCTCGGTATGGCTCAAGGCCAACGTGCTGGAGACGCGCTCCTTGAGGCCGAAGCGACGGTCGATCTCGATCGCCGCCTCCATCCGGCTGGCCCGGAACATCAGGCTCCAGATCATGGCCCCCACGATGGCCAGCCCCGCGGCGGTCCCTGCGGCCACGCCGGCCGAAACGGCCGGGTGCAGCCCCAGGTTCCAATACCAATTCACCAGGATCGCCCCCACGGCGACCAGCAGCAGGCCGAACATCCAGCCCACCAACGAGCTGACAAACTTCTGCGCCGTGAGCCGACGCCGGGCACGAGAGACCTGACGTTCCAGGGCCTTCATGGGCATTCTCCGAGTGAAATGCAGGAACGCGCGCGGCATGGCCGCCAGAAGCGCCAACCGCCGAGAATATCTTACCAAACCCCGGCCAAAAGTCCCGCGCCAATCGGAGGTTTTCCGACGTGCGCCGTAACACTAACCCGACGCGCCAGCGAGGGAGACCGATCGTGCGAGGGGGGGGTGGTCAGTGGCGCGAGCGGAAACGGGCGGATGGCGATTCTCCCTCGCTGGCGCGTCGGGTTAGTGTGGCTACGCCTTCATCCCCTTTTGATCGACCGCAAAACCTCCCCCTCGGGCAACTCCTTGTAATACGGATCGAGCGGATAACAGCCCGACACCAAGCCGTTGCGCGGCCCCGTTGTGCAATCGCTGAACGTGCGGCAGATGCGTTTGCGGGCGAGTTGGCCGCGCTCCAGCGTGTCGGCGGGGAACTCGGGATACGAAAGCACCATCCGGCCCAGCCCGACGAAATCGGCCCAGCCCCCGCGCACCACCGCCTGGGCCACCAGCGGCAGGAACTCCTGCAAATACGAATAGCCGCTGCCGACGACGGGCACCTCGGGCACGGCGGCCTTGCATTGCCGGGTGACTTCGATCTGCCGGCACACGCCGACCAGCGGGTCTTCGGGCGGCTGGTAGCCGTCGCTCGGCGGGAAATACGCCGGCCGCTGAATGTGCGGATTGTAGTACGGGCTGCCGCACGAGATGTTGAGCGCGGCCACGCCCAGGCCGCGCAGCTCTCGCAGCAGCCGCAGCGGCTCGGCGAGGTCGATCTCCAGCGGATTAGCGGGGTTCAGCCCGAAGCCGTGCTGATAAGGGAGTAGGTCGTCGAAGGGCAGCGGTTGGCCGATGTCGCAGCCCGCAGATAGCACCCCGGCTGCTGCGGAGCAGCCGGGGTGCTGAGTCGCGGGGTGCTGAGTTATCGAGGCGAACGGCACGAAGTCGAACACGCTGAGCCGCACGGCGACGGCCAGTCCTGGCACTTCGTCCCGCACGCGGGAGACGATCGTCCGCAGCAGCCGCGTGCGGCCGTCGAAGTCGCCGCCGAAGCGGCCCGGCCGCGAGCGGGCACTGAGAAGCTCGTGCAGCAGGTAGCCGTGGCAGGCCTTGATATCGACGAAGCGAAAGCCGACGCCCTGGGCCAGCCGCGCCGCGGCGACGAACTGATCGATCAGCCGCTCGAGATCGTCGTCGGTCCAGACGATCGACTCGTCCGCGGCGTCGATGCCGAACTTCGCATCCAAGAGCGGATGGTGATAGGCGATGCGCGGCTCGAGCCGCTTGTCGTTCGGCCGCGCAAAGCGGCCAGAGTGCGTGAGCTGCAAGCCAACCAGCAAGTCGTCGGTGCGGCCGAAGCGTTCCGCGTGCGCGGCCGTCAGCTCGCTCAGCAGTGCGGCCAGGCCATCGCGGTTATCGGGCGTAGCCAGCGTCTGGTTGGGATTGGCTCGTCCGTCGGGCTGGACGGCCGCCGCCTCGCCGCCCCAGATGAGCTTGGCCCCACTGAGGCCGAAATTCCGCCAGCGGCGCAGCGTGTGCGGCGAAGGCGAACCGTCACGATTGGCGTCCCAGCCCTCCATCGGCTGAATGCACCAGCGATTGCCGACCGAGACGCCCGCCACTTCGCACGGCGCGGCTAAAGGCGAGCCGGCAGCCGCCGTAAGGATCGTGCCATCTGCGGGCAACGAAAGGCCCAACTCCGCCAGCCTCGCGCGGAACGCGGTGACGCTCTTCAGTTGGCCGATCGTGGGGTACTTGGTGGCGGGCATGTTCTTCAGCACCCCGGCTGCTCCGCAGCAGCCGGGGTGCTATCCTGTGGGCTATCCGTCTGTTCCAACCGTCTCCATCATCCACCCTCCGCACCGCCATGACCAGCCGCGCCGCCACCGAATACCGCTACGAAAAGCTCACCTGGCCCGAGATCAACGAG
>JBGQHD010000744.1:0-3441 GCA_041497795.1 Planctomycetia bacterium | reverse complement strand
GCCGAGGGACTCTTGGCGCTGCTCTTCTTGCACATCCGCTTGACCATGCCCTGGCTCTTCACCGGCTTCTTCAGCAAGTACTGGGCGTTCATCGTCGTGTTCATCGCCTTCCTCGGCGTCGGCCTGAGCGAGATCTTCCGCCGCCAAAAGCGGCTGGTCCTGGCCGAGCCGCTGGAGCGGACCGGGGCGCTGCTCCCCATGCTGCCGGTGCTGGGCTTCTTCCTCATCCAACGGACTGAAGGCGATTACTCCCTGCTGCTGGTCCTGGTCGGCGTGTTGTACGCCGTGCTCTCCGTCTCGCGGCGGTCGTTCGGCTTTGGCCTGCTGGCGGCCTTGGCGGCCAACGGCGGGCTGTGGTACTTCCTGCAGCGCCAGGAGGGCTTCGAGCTGTTCGCGCACCCGCAACTCTGGCTGATCCCCGCCGCCGTGTGCGTGCTCGTCGCCGCCTACCTGAACCGCGAGCAGCTTAGCCCGCAGCAGATGACCACGGTCCGCTACCTGACGTCGATCACGATCTACGTCTCGTCCACGGCCGACATCTTCATCAATGGCATGGCCGAAGCCCCCTGGCTGCCGCTGGTGCTGGCCGGGTTCTCGATCGCCGGCATCTTCCTGGGCATCATGCTGCGGGTGCGTGCGTTTCTGTTCCTCGGCACGTCGTTCCTGGTGCTGGCCCTGTTCACGATCATCTGGCACGCCGCGGTCGATCTCCGCCAGACGTGGCTGCTGTGGGTGACCGTGGTCGCCGCCGGCGTGCTGATCCTGGCCCTCTTCGCCCTGTTCGAGAAGAAGCGCAATGAAGTGCTGCAGGTGATCGAGAAGATCAAGCACTGGGAACCGTAGTCACCTTGTCATCCCTTGACCCGGCCTGCCGGACCAAGGGAACATGAACGCCCGTCAGACTCCGGGCTACGGACGGAGGATGACAGTCTCGGCCTTTCCTGAAGCCTGCAGCCCGCAGCCTGTAGCCTGTTCGACCGCCACCGTGCCTCGCCCCATCTATCTGGACCATCACGCCACCACGCCGCTGGACCCGCGCGTGCTGGAGGCGATTTCGCCGTATTTCACGGAGCGGTTCGGTAACGCCGGCAGCATCAACCACGCTTACGGCTGGGAGGCCCAGGCGGCCGTGGACGCCGCGCGGGAGTCGATCGCCGCGGCGATCGGGGCCGAGCCGAAGGAGATCGTCTTTACCAGCGGCGCGACCGAGGCCAACAACCTCGCCATTCGCGGCGTCTGTGAGCGCGAGCCGCGCCGCGGCCGGCACCTCGTCAGCGTCGCCACCGAGCACCGGGCCGTTCTCGACCCGCTGCGGCGGCAGGGCCGGCGCGGCTTCGAGGTCACGCTGCTGGCCCCCGCCCCGCACGGCCGCGACGACGCCGGGCGGATCGGCGCGGAACAAGTCGCCGCCGCGCTCCGCGACGACACGCTGCTGGTTTCGGTGATGCTGGCCAACAACGAGATCGGCGTGATCCAGCCAATCGCCGAGATCGGCGCGGCGTGCCGGCAGTGCGGCGTGCCGCTGCACTGCGACGCCACGCAGGCCGTCGGCAAGCTGCCGGTGAACGTGGACGAACTGCACGTCGATCTCCTCAGCTTCAGCGCCCACAAAATGTACGGTCCCAAGGGGGTGGGCGCCCTCTACGTCCGCCGCCAGTCGCCGCGCTCACGGTTGCAGCCGCAGATCGACGGCGGCGGCCAGGAAGGCGGCCTCCGCAGCGGCACGCTGAACGTGCCAGGCATCGTCGGCTTCGCCAAGGCGCTGGAGATTTCGCTGGCCGAAATGGCGGAGGAAAGCCGCCGGCTGAGCGCCCTGCGCGACCGCCTGCACGCCGGCCTGCTCCGCGAGCTGGACGGCGTGACGCTCAACGGGCCCGTTATTTCGTTGGAAGGATCGCGCCTGCCCGGCAATCTCAACGTCGCCTTCGCCGGCGTGGACGGCGAAGCCCTGATGACGAGCCTGCGGGAGATCGCCGTCAGCTCCGGCGCTGCGTGCAGCTCGGCCAATCCCGAGCCGAGCCACGTGCTCCTGGCCCTGGGGCTGACCGAGGACCAAGCCAAGGCGAGCCTGCGTTTCGGCTTGGGGCGGTACAATACGCAGCAGGACATCGACTTCGCCGTGGCATACGTCGCGGCCGCAGTACGCCGGCTGCGAAATCCTGCGTGAGCATTTTGAACCCGTCTCACCTCGTCACCTTGTCACCCACCCATCGCCCATGCTCCGCTGGCGTCTCCTGCTCGGCACGATCTTCATCGCGGCCCTGATCGGCTTGTGCTGGCTCGATCACGCGATTTCGCCGCCGGGCTTGATCCTGCTTCCGTTGGCGCTCGCGCTGTGCGTGCTGGCCAGCCAGGAATACCTGGGCCTCTTGGCCGCGCGCAGCAGCCCGGCTGCTCCGCAGCAGCCGGGCTGCTTGGCGCGCGGCGCGCAGCCCATCGCGCCGCTCGTATACGCCGGCAGCTTGGCGGTCGTGCTGGCCAATGCAATTCCCGTCTTCTGGTCCACGCGACCGGACCCGCTCGATTTGCTCGGCTGGCCGTTGGCCGCGTTCGGCTTGGCGGTGCTGGCCGCGTTCGTCGGCGAGATGCACCGGTATGAGCGGCCCGGCGGCGTCATGGAGCGGCTCGGCCTCACCGTGCTAGGCATCGCGTACTGCGGTTTGCTCTTGGCCTTTGTCGTGCAGATGCGCTTGCTCGCCCCGGATGGCCGCATCGGCTCCTGGGGCGTGGCGGCCATCGCCTCGCTGGTGATCGTGGTGAAGATGTGCGACATCGGGGCCTACACCTTCGGCCGCCTCTTCGGCCGGCACAAAATGACTCCCGTGCTCAGCCCCGGCAAGACCTGGGAAGGGGCCGCCGGCGGCCTGGCCTTCGCTTGCTTGGGGAGCTGGCTGGCGCTCAACTGGCTCGCGCCGGCGATGACCGATCTGTCGCCTCGCCCGGTGTGGGGCTGGCTCGGATACGGAGTGATCGTCGGCATCGCCGGCATGCTGGGGGACCTGGCCGAGTCGCTCATCAAGCGCGACGTGGGCCGCAAGGACTCCAGCACCTGGATGCCCGGCTTCGGCGGCGTGCTGGACCTGCTCGATTCGATTCTCTTCGCCGCCCCGGTGGCGTTCATCTGCTGGAAGCTCGGCTTGGCCGGCTTGTAGCGAAACACGATGCTCAGCACCCCGGCTGCTCTGAAGCAGCCGGGGTGCTTTCGTGTAGCCTGACTCTCCGACTCGGGCGCCCGACTCGGAGAGTCAGGCTACGGCAACTCAAAACAGCCGCAACTGGCCGGAGCTGGGGATCGGCGGGCGAAATTGGCTAGCGTCCAGCGGCGGCAGCGGGCGGTCCAGGCCGTGCTTGTGGGCGAAGACTTGGAAGAGCTGCTTGATCTGCTCCGCGATTTGGCCGTTGCCCTTCATCCGCCGGCCCCACTCTGAATCGCTCAGCTTG
>JBGQHD010000743.1:0-3445 GCA_041497795.1 Planctomycetia bacterium | reverse complement strand
GTCTTCCAAGCGCCCAGCGTGGACAAGAAGCTCTCCGTCGCTGAGAACCTCCGCCACCAAGGTTGGCTCTACGGGCTGCGGGGCAGCGAGCTCGCCCACCGGCAGCAGGAGATGCTCACGCAGCTCGGCCTGGCCGACCGGGCCGGCGACCGGGTCGAGACCCTCTCGGGCGGCTTGCGGCGGCGGGTGGAGATCGCCAAGAGCCTGCTGCACCGCCCGCGCGTGCTGCTGATGGACGAGCCGAGCACCGGGCTGGACCCGGCGGCGCGGCTCGACCTGTGGCACTATCTGCGGCAGACCTGCGACCAGCAGGGCATGACCGTCGCCCTCACGACGCACCTCTTGGAAGAGGCCGAGAAGGCCGACCGATTGGCGATCCTCGATCGCGGCCGGCTGGTGGCGCTGGATACGCCGGGCAACCTGCGGGCCAGCGTCGGCGGTGACACGATCACCATCGTGGCCGACGACCCCGCGGCCCTGGCCGCCGTTATCGGCGAGCGACTCGGCGTAACGGCGCAAGCGATCGACGGCAACGTGCGGCTGCAACACCCCGAAGCCCATCGCCTGCTGGGCCAGCTCGTCGAGGCGCTCGGCGATCAGATACGTTCGATCACTCTGGGCAAGCCAACCCTCGAGGACGTCTTCATCGAGCGCACGGGGCACCGGTTCTGGTCTGACGAAGCACCCAGTTGATTTTGAGACTCATCCGAAGTCCGGCAAAGCACCCCGGCTGCTCCGCAGCAGCCGGGGTGCTGGCCCCAGCGATCGCTTCATGTGCGGGTGGCCGCACATTAGAATCGCACCAGCCGGCGGCTGCGGCCGAGTTGCCCTGTCCACGCAAACTTCAGAGTATGGCTCGATGATCTCCTCGTCGAAACTGCTTGTCCCCGCGTTGCTGCTGGGTGCGCTGGCCGCGGCGGACGGCCAGCGACGTTGTCGCGCCGAGGAACCGCCGGGCAAAACGGCACGGCCCTTCGGGCTGGAGCAGCGGGTGCCTTGGACGACGTCGAAGTTCCACGGCCGCCCCGAACCGCCTCCACCGTACCGCGCCGAGCGGCTCTACTCGCGGCTCCGCTTCGAGCACACTACGGTGCTGGCCACGGTTCGAGAAGCGCCGGCGGAACGCACGGATCGGTTGTTCGTCGGCGAGCAATTCGGCAAAGTGTTCTCGCTGCCGCGAGACCACGCCGCCGCCAAGGCGGACCTGTTTCTCGACTGCAATCGGCTGGTGGACCGCTTGAATCGCGACGGCAAAAAGCCGGTGGCGCTGGAAGCGTTGTACGGGATGACGTTCGATCCCAACTTTGCCGAGAACCGCTGGTGCTACGTCTGCTACGTGGTGCGCGACCGTGAACGCAGTTCCGATCAACTGGCCCACGGCACGCGCGTCTCGCGGTTGCGGGTCAGCAAGACCGATCCGCCCCAGTGCGACGTCGAGAGCGAGCAACTCATCATCTCCTGGCTGCAAGGGGGCCATAACGGCGGCTGCCTGAAGTTCGGTCCCGACGGCTGCCTGTACATCTCCTCGGGCGACGGCGGCTCCGCGTTTCCGCCCGACGGGCTGAAGTCGGGCCAGGACCTGACGACGCTGCTCTCGAAGATTCTGCGGATCGACGTGCGCCGCCCGGAGAATGGCCGGCCGTACGCCATTCCCGCCGACAATCCGTTCGTGAAGCTCGACAAGGCCCGCGGCGAAACCTGGGCTTACGGCCTGCGTAACCCTTGGAAAATGAGCTTCGACCGGCGGACGGGCGATCTGTGGGTCGGTGACGTCGGCTGGGAGCTGTGGGAGCTGGTCTATCGCGTCAACAAGGGGGACAACTTCGGCTGGAGCATCGTGGAAGGCCCCCAGTCGGTGCACGCCGAAGGCAAGCCCGGCCCGACGCCGATTGTGCCCCCGACGATGGAAATCCCGCACACCGAAGGGGCCTCGATCACCGGCGGCTTCGTCTACCGCGGCAAGAGGCTCCCCGAGCTGGACGGGACGTACATCTTCGGCGACTGGGAGACGCGCCGCATCTGGGGCGCGAAGGTCACCGGCGGCAAACTCGGCGAGCGCCGCGAGCTGATGGACCCCACCGTGCGGATTGTGGACTTCGCCGAAGACCAGGACGGCGAGCTGTATCTGCTCGATCACGACGACGGCTCGATCCACACGCTGGCCCGCAACGCGGTGAGTGCCGAAGTGAATCGCTTTCCCCGAATACTCAGTGAGACAGGCCTCTTTCAATCCCTCGCCAAGCACGAAGTGGCCCCGGGCGTGCTGCCCTTCTCCATCAACGCCGAGCAGTGGAGCGACGGAGCCACGGCCGAGCGGTTCATCGGCGTGCCGGGCAGCGGCGTGATTCGGCTGCGCTCCACGGCCAAGGAGGTGCCGGGCTCGATGTTCAGCCGCGCGACCGACTATCCCCGCGACACGGTCCTGCTGAAAACGCTGTCGCTGGAAATGGCGGAGGGCGATTCGGCCAGCCGCCGCCGCATCGAAACGCAGGTGCTGCACTTCGACGGCCACGATTGGCAAGCCTACTCCTACGAGTGGAACGAGGCGCAAACCGACGCCGCGCTCGTGGATCGCGACGGTAAGAACCGCGCGCTCGAACTGCGCGACCCGCAGGCTCCCGGCGGACGGCGGACGCAGACCTGGCGCTTCGCCGCCCGCAGCGAGTGCATCCGCTGCCACAATCCGTGGTCCGAGTACACGCTGGCTTTCAACGTGCCACAGATCAATCGTCCGCACGACTACGGCGGCGTCAGCGACAATCAGATTCGCACGCTGCGGCATATCGGACTCTTGGTCGACGTCACCGACCAGGCCGATCTGGAGGTCGAGCCGCCGCGCTCGCCCGAGACCCTGCCTCGCTTGACGCCACCCTTCGACCGGGCGCGTAACGTCAACGACCGAGCGCGATCGTACTTGCACGCCAATTGCAGCCACTGCCATCGCTTTAACGGCGGCGGCTCGTCGTACTTCTTCCTCCAGCACGACCTGCCGCTGCAGGGCACGAAGGCCATTGGCGTGCGGCCGACGCAAGGCACGTTCGGCATCCACGATGCCCAGCTCCTGGCGCCCGGCAATCCGTATCGCTCGGTGCTCTACTTCCGCCTGGCGAAGACCGGGCCGGGACACATGCCGCACTTGGGGGCGAAGATCGTGGACGAGCGGGCCCTGCCGCTGATCCACGAGTGGATTCGCCAACTCCCCTTGTCCCTCGACGACGCCTCGAACGTCGATCGGCTGATCGAGCTGGACGAACCGAGGGCCTTGGCCCGGGAAACGGAAGAGCGGCCGCGCAGCGAATGGCACATCGCTCGCCGTCTTGCGCAAGACGCGAAACGCGAAAAGCCCAACGACGACGACCGCGCCCGCGCGAAACAGCAGGCCGCTGCGCAAGCCATCGTCGCCGCGCGGCAGCGAGATGAGGAGCGCCGCAAGCTGGCCAGCGAG
>JBGQHD010000742.1:0-3450 GCA_041497795.1 Planctomycetia bacterium | reverse complement strand
TGGTGGTTTTGTGGGGCGGTGGGGGCGGTTTGTGGGGGGGGTTTTGTTTTCCCCCCAAACCCCCCCCCCCCCCCCGGGTGGGCCCTTTCGCCCCAAAACCCCCCCCCCGACCCCGTGGCGCGGGCATTTCTGTAGCGGCTTGCATCCTATCACCGCCTGGCCGCATGCCCAACGGCGTTCGGCCGGTTGCAATCTCACGTTCCGGGAGCTTACAACTGTCGTACCGCGATTGGTCGATCGTTGCCGCTGCTCCCACCTCCCCACGAGCTGCCCATGACACGCCGCATTCCCTGTCTTGCCACGCTGGGTGTTCTGATCGTTTTCTGCGCCACGGCCGCCGCCGCCGACAAGCAGCGGCAGCTTTGGGTCACCAACTCGTCGGGCAACGACGTCCACGTATTCAATTGCGAAAACCTGGAGCTGGTGCGGCGGATCGAGGTCGGGCCGAACCCGCACGGCATCTCGGCCACGGCCGACGGGCGGACGGTGCACATCGCGCTGGAGCATTTCGGCAAGGACCAGGGGGAGCTGCTGTGGCTGGACGCCGCCACGGGCAAGACCACCGACCGGCTCACAGTCGGCCCGCGGCCCAACGAGAACGAGTGCACGCCCGACGGCAAGTGGATTTACGTGCCGTGCGACGACGGCAAGTACTGGGTGATCGACGGCGAAAAGAAAGCGGTCGTAACGAAGATCGAGACCGGCGGCCGGCCGCACAATACCGTCATCTCGGCCGACGGCAAGCGGATGTACCTCGCGCCGATGGGCAGCCCGCACCGGGTAACGATCGTGGACATCGCCGCCGGGCACAAGGTGATCGGCGAAATCCCCTTCGACGACGTGGGCCGCCCGCCAGCCATCAGCCAGGACGAGAAGCTGTTCTTCCAGCACATCGACGGCCTGCTGGGCTTTCAGGTGGCCGATATCGCCTCGCGCAAGGTGATCCGCACCGTCAAGCACGACATCGCGGCGGGCCTCAAGGACAAGCCCAGCCGCAGCCACGGGCTGGGCGTGCGGCCCGACCAGAAGGAGATTTGGTCCTGCAACGTCATGCACCAAACGGTGCACGTCCACGAGCTGACCAGCGGCAAGTACGAGGAAGTGGCCAAGCTGGAAATGCCCGGCCTCATTTACTGGGTCTGCTTCACCCCCGACAGCAAGTACGGTTTCGTCAGCGTCCGCAGCGTCCGCAAGATCGCCGTGGTGGACTGCGCGACCAAGAAGACCGTCAAGTTGCTGGACGTGGGCCTGGACCCGAAGCGCACGCAGGTGATCGACGTGCCGACGGCACGGTAGGTCCCGCCTGCCGGGCGGGACAAACCGCTCGGCGCCGCCACGTAAGTACCGCTCGGCAAGCGGCACCTACCCGGTCGCCATCTCGCGCGCGTGATAGCTGGAGCGCACGAACGGCCCGCTGGCCACGTGGCGGAAGCCCATCGCCCGAGCGGCGCGCCCCAGCTCGTCGAACTCCTCCGGCGGCACGTAGCGCACGACCGGCAGGTGCTCCGGCGAAGGCTGTAGATACTGCCCCAGCGTGAGCATCTCGCAGCCGACATCTAACAAGTCCGCTAGCGTGTCGAACAGCTCGTCGCGGGTCTCGCCCAGGCCGAGCATCAGGCCGCTCTTGGTCTTGATCGCCGGGTCGCGCTGCCGCACGCGGCGCAATAACTCCAGGGTCCAGGAGTATTCCGACTTGCGGCCGCGCACCTGGCGGTAGAGCCGGGGCACCGTCTCGGTGTTGTGATTGAAGACTTCCGGCCGGGCCTCGACGACGCGGTGCAGGGCTTCTTTCTGGCCGATGAAGTCGGGCGTCAACACTTCGACGGCCGCGCCGCAACGCTCACGCACGGCCAGCACGGTGCGGTAGAAGTGCTCGGCACCGCCGTCGGGAAGGTCGTCGCGGGTGACGGAGGTGATGACCACGTGCCGCAGACCGAGCCGGTGGGCCGCTTCGGCGACGCGGTCCGGCTCGTCATCTTCGAGCGATTGCGTCTTGCCCTTGGCGACGGCGCAGAACCCGCACGGCCGCGTGCAGACGTTGCCCAGGATCATGAACGTGGCCGTCTTCTGCGAGTAGCACTCCATGCGGTTGGGGCAGCGGGCGTTGTCGCAGACCGTCTCCAGCCGCAACTCTTCCAGCAGCCGGGCGGTGAAGTGGTTGGCGTTGCCCTTGGGCACGTTGCGCTTGAGCCAGCGCGGGAGACGCGGCGAAGCAGCCGGCTCGTCAGCACCCCGGCTGCTGGGAGCAGCCGGGGTGCTAGCGTGGCTTGGCAGTTCAATGATCGGCAGCTCACCCAACACGGCTGGCCGCTTGCTGAGGGGTATTGCGGAAGTGGCGCCACAAGGGGTGCCCGGAGTAGACATGATGCCGCGTGCAGCCCAGCGCCGCAACCAAGTGCCGCACGAGGGCCTCGCGCACCTGGGGCATTTTGACGTTCTTCTGCCGCAGGGCCGCCAGCGACGTCATGGGGGTGCCGCCGACGGGATCGGTCGTCAGCCGCCGAAAGATGTCCATCGCCGGGGCCACGTTGAGAAATGCCCCGTGATAAGCCACCCAGCTCTTCACCGCCACGCCGATGGCGGCCAATTGGCCCGTTCGCGCCCAAACCCCGTACTGGCCTGCTTGCGTTTGCGGAGCGAAGCCCAGCTCCTCGATGACGCCGATAAGGGCTTGCTGCAGCCGTTGGAGATATTCGCCGACGGTCAAGCCGTGCCATTCCAGCGGCACGATGGGGTAGACGGCGACTTGCCCCGGCAGATGGGCCAGGCAGCCGCCGCCGTGATTGACCCAGCGGACCTCGAACTGCCGGCTGGCGAGCTCGCGCTGATCCAGCGCGATATGCCCCCAGGAGCCGCGGCGGCCGACCGTGATGATCGGCTCGTGCTCGCAAATCAGCAGCGTGATCTGCCCGCCGCTCTGCCCCGAGGCCTCGTACACCAGGCGATTCTGCAGTGCCAGGCAGGCGTCATAATCCACCGTGCCCAGCAGGTAGGCTTCTACCGCGGGCGAGCGAAGATCGGCGGATCGGGACGAACGAATCATGCCAGTGCGGCGACGGTCGGTTGCAGCGATGGACGCCTTGACCCATGGCACAACCTCGCTGGTCAATTCACATTTCGCAGCACGAACGGGAAGAGTGGCAACGGCCGCTGAGTCGATGGCTCGTCGGCCAGTCAGTGGCCCGTTCGTACCGTATATTTTAGCCGCCCGCGTCGGGCGCGAACAGAAGGGCTTTGCGGCCGCGACTGCATGCTGGCAGCTCGCCGCAAGAAGCCCGGCTTCTTGGAGAAGCCGGGCTTCTGAGCGGGCGGGTCCATGACACGTTTTGGTTTTACGCGGCGGTGCTGTTACAGCGTTGGCGGCGTTGGAGGGTGGAGCGGCGGCGGTGGGAGCAGCCTGGCCGTTGGGCGAAGAATGCAGTGAATCGATCGTCTTCGCTGAGCAGTGCA
>JBGQHD010000741.1:0-3451 GCA_041497795.1 Planctomycetia bacterium | reverse complement strand
GCCGCGTGGAACACCCCGCTGCTGGTCGGCCCGAAGGAAAAGCCGGAGCTGGTGGTGAGCGTGCAGGACCGCGTCGTCGGCTTCGACCCCGGCGATGGGAGCGAGCTGTGGCGCGCCGAGGGAGTTCATCGCTACGTCTGCCCAAGCGTCGTGTGGCACGATGACGTGGTTCTGGCGATCGGCGGCGGGAGCACCTCGTTGGCGGTGCGGGCCGGCGGCCGCGGCGACGTCACCAAGTCGCACGGGCTGTGGCGGATGACCAAAGGCTCCAACGTCGGCTCGCCGGTCTACCACGATGGCCATCTCTACTGGGCGAGCGACGACGGCGGCTTCATCTGCTGCCAGAACGCCGCCACGGGCGAAACGGCGTATGAGAAGCGGCTGGAACCTCGGCCGGGCAAAATCTGGGCCTCGCCGGTGCTGGCCGACGGGAAGCTGTACTTCGTCTCGCAGCACGCCGGCGCCTACGTGGTGGCGGCCAAGCCGAAGTTCCAGCTCCTGGCCCACAACGTCATCGAAGGGGACGACAGCCGCACGAACGCATCGCCCGCCGTCAGCGGCGGACAACTGCTGCTGCGGACCGACCGCCGCTTGTACTGCCTGGGCAGCAAGTGAAACGGCGGCAACGGGAACGCTGCCGGGGCTCCGTCTTCCAGGGCTTCGTTGAACAGCGGACCTGCCACGACCTGCTCCCCTTCACGACGGCCATCCCACGGTGTAGGATATCGACCTAGCCGAATCCGCCGCGCCGGCTTCATGGCGCGGCGGAACGGGGGACCCAATTGTCGGGGCGAATCCACTTTGGAAGGGGATCCTTGACCCCTAGCCCGTCAGCTAACCTCGTAGGCCGACTCGAGGATTCTTTCCCACAAGGCACGACGGCTTCTGCTTTAGACTTGCCATCCCCGCGCCGGCAGCATCTGCACGTTTTCTCTGCCTGAGCCGGCGCGAGCCATCCAGTCGCCAAACGGGGCGGACCCGGTTGGCGTTTCGGCCGCGCGATGTCTGACCAGGGCGCGGCGTCCCCCGGAGACTACTTTCGTGTCGAGGTCTTCCCAGCCGGCTGCGTTCCCCGATTTTCCCCGCCACCTGCTCAGCAGCGCTAACGACGCACCAGGCGCCGACGCGCCAACCCCGCCTGCCGAGGACAGCTCGCGGCTCGGGCGGGTCAAGCAGCTTATCTTCGGCCCGCCTCGCAATCTGAACGACCGCTCGCTCTTCCGGCACCTGTCGCTGGCCGCGTTTCTGGCCTGGGTGGGGCTGGGGGCCGACGGCCTGTCGTCCTCGTGTTACGGTCCCGCCGAGGCATTTCGGCACCTCAAGGGGAACATCTACCTGGCGGTGCCGTTGGCCCTGGCCACGATCGTCACGGTGCTGATCATCTCCGCCTGCTACCGGCACATTATCGAGGAGTTTCCCAGCGGCGGCGGCGGGTACGTCGTGGCCTCGAAGCTGCTGGGCCGCCACGCCGGCGTGCTCTCGGGCTGCGCGCTGTTGGTGGATTATGTGCTGACGATCACCGTCTCGGTTGCCGCGGCGGGCGAAGCGCTGTTCGGCCTCTTGCCGGATTGGATCGGCTGGAAGCTGCCGGCCGAGGTGGGCGTGATCGTCGTGCTGATTCTGCTCAATCTTCGCGGCGTGAAAGAATCGGTCACCGTGTTGCTGCCGATCTTCTTGCTGTTCCTCTTCATGCACGCCGTCCTGCTGATCGGCGTGGTGGCGATGAACGCCGGCCAGGTGCCGACGCGGGCTCACGAGCTGTACGCCGGTGTGCGTGAGGGATGGCACAATCCCGAGCTTGGCCTGTGGGGCATGTTCGTGCTGTTGCTGTATGCGTATTCGCTGGGGGCCGGCACGTACACAGGCATTGAGGCGGTCTCCAACAGCATGCCGGTGATGCGCGAGCCGCGCGTGCAAACCGGTCAACAAACCATGCGGTTGATGGCCTGGTCGCTTTCGCTCGTCGCCGGCGGCTTGATTCTCGCCTATCTCTTGGTCGGCTTTGGCACGTCGGTGGTCGCCGGGCAGCTCGATGCCGCCGCCCAATTGGCAGAGGCCCAGGCCTTCGACCGGGCGATCGAGTCTTACCAGGCGATCATTGAGGAGAACCCCGGCTCGCCGTCCGCCGTGCTGGCCGAGGAGCAAATCGCCACCATCGTGCTGGCCAACCCAGGCCTGCAAGCCAAGCCGAGCGGCGCCACGGCGGCGGCCCAGAAGACGATGAATCACCGGCTCGCCGATTCGTTCTTCTCCGGACTAGGGCTGCCGGAGTGGCTGGGATACGTGCTCGTCATGCTGACGATCGTCTCGGAGGGGGCGCTGCTCGTCGTGGCGTCCCAGGCCGGCTTCATCGACGGGCCGCGCGTGCTGGCCAACATGGCCTTGGACTCGTGGACGCCGCACTGGTTCTCCAACCTTTCCGAACGGCTCACCACGCACAACGGCGTGCTGCTGATGGGGGCCGCGGGGCTGGCGGCGCTGTGGTTCACCCACGGCAATGTCTCGACACTCGTGCTGATGTATTCGATCAACGTGTTTGTGACCTTCTCGCTCTCGATGGTGGCGATGTGCCGGCTCTGGTGGCAACGGCAGGAGAATTTCCGCCTCCGCCGGCAACGGTTGGCCCTCTTTGGCCTCGGCGCGGCGATGTGCCTCAGCATCCTCTGCGTCACGGTCGTCGAGAAATTCACGGAAGGCGGCTGGATTACGCTGGCGGTGACCGGGGCCTGCGTCGCCGCGTGCCTGCTGATTCACGCCTACTACGGCCGCGTGCGGCATACCCTTCGGCAACTGGACGAACAGTTGATGCAGGTCATCGTCCCGCCGGGCGAGCCGAACCGTGCCGAGCCTGACCCCAATCTGCCGACCGCCGTCGTGCTCGTGGGGGGATACAACGGGCTGGGAATCCATACGATGCTCACCGCCGTGAATTTCGTGCCGGGACACTTTCGCAACGTGGTCTTCATGTCCGTCGGCATCGTCGATTCGGGCAGCTTCAAGGGGGCCAACAGCGTGGACAAGCTGCGGCTGCACACGCACGAGTCGCTGGCCAAGTACGTCGATTTGGCCCAGCGTTTCGGCTTCGCGGCCACCTCGTTCGCATCCATCGGCACCGACGTGGTGGACGAGCTGGAAGGTCTCTGCCTCACCGTGGCCAAGCAATTCCCCAAGGCCCGCTTCTTCGCGGGACAGTTGATGTTCCAAAAAGACACCTGGTATCAGCATCTGCTGCACAACTACACGGCGTTTGCCCTGCAACGGCGATTGCACTGGCGCGGGCTCTCGACCGTGATCGTTCCCACGCGCATC
Organism: Planctomycetia bacterium; assembly: GCA_041497795.1. GTDB lineage: Bacteria > Planctomycetota > Planctomycetia > Pirellulales > S012-138 > JBGQHD01. The sequence continues at coordinate 142 of JBGQHD010000741.1, read as the reverse complement.
TTCGAGCCGACGCACGGCCTGGCGGTGCCCCGCGACCGGCGCGCGCCGTCTCGGCTGGGCTAAGACCGGCGAGCGTCGAGGCGTCAGCCCGACGTGGAAGCGACTTAATCCGCTTTTCACACTCCGCTTTCCGTCTGGTTCT
>JBGQHD010000740.1:0-3461 GCA_041497795.1 Planctomycetia bacterium | reverse complement strand
GCCAAATAATCTCTCGGGCCTCGTCCGGGCTGGCGATCTCGCGTCCCAGTTCGCGGGAGATGCGCGCGATCTTCTCGACCAGCTCCGCATTCGTCCGGGCGTATTGGCCCGGGGCGAGAAACGGATTGTCTTCCATGCCCACCCGCACGTGGCCGCCGAGGATGATCGCGGTGGTCAACACCTTCCAATGCTCGGTCGGGTCCATCACGCTCGTGTTGTAGATGAACCCCGGCGGCAGATGGTGGTGGTTGAACAACATGGCCTCGGCCGTGGGCGGAGTGTAGCTGCCGCCGCGCCAGCCGAGGAAGAACGTGATCCAGACCGGCGTCGTCAGCAGCCCCTTTTGGACCATCCGCTGCGCGTTCCAGACGCCACCGTAGTGAAAGCACTCGGCCTCGATCTTGACGCCCAGCTCCGCGGTCGTCCGGCAATATTCCTCCAGCTCGGGGCGGTTGTGGAGCCCGTAAAGCTCGACCGGCTCACGGCCCGGCTCGTAATCAAAGCACTCGTCGTGGGGATTGAAGCAGGTCGAGATCATGTCGGGCTTTTGTTCCCGCATGAGCTGCCGGCGCTGCGGAAACCGGCCATTGGCGATGCCGTATTGGATGATCGGCTTGACGCGGCAACCGCCGAAAATGTCCTGACGCAGCTTCGCCCAACCGGGAATATCCAGGTCGGACAGCCGCGTGCCGTCGGGCTGGATCTTGTCGTCGATGGTGTACGGGCCGTGCAGGTGGCAGATGGCGGCCCCGGCGCTCACCGCGCGGACGTACTCGCGAGCCACCTCGTCATAGCCCTTGGGCGTGGGGTTATGCGGATTGCTGGGATACGCCATCGTCGAGTCGCACGTGACCGTGATGATGAGCTTGTCCATTCGTTCCTCAGGATGTCGTTTTTCCGTGTTTCCCGCAGGGAGGTCGTGTCAATTGGAATGGATCATCTCGGGGCCCCAGACGAGCAAGGCGATTGCAACCACGACGATGCCCAAGAGTATCGTCAAAGTCCAAGAGATCAATTGCCTCTTACGCCAGTGCTCAGACGGCTTCGTGATGCTAAAGCCGGCCTGCGCCAGCATCACCTGAAGCAATGCGAAGTTTGGAGACCAAAAGACGATCTCTTTGCAAGTGTTCGGATTCGAGTGAACGATCCGCAAGCCGGGCGAAAACAGGAAGGTGATTCGCTCAAGGGCGAGAACATTCTGGGCCGTGAATCTCGCTCCATTCACCTCGAACTGGCCCCGGAACACGGTTAGCTTACCAAACGGCCAAGTCATCCAAAGGCTGCCCCAGCGGTATAGGTACCACACTCCGCCGCGTTGGCGAAGCAGGGGCCGTCGGTCAGCTTGATTGTCATTCATCGCTCGAACCTCGGCGAAATCCCCGTGCCAACGGTGTTTGGCGCCACGTCCCCTTAGATGGTCGCATTGCCCGCTCGGCTTGGTAGCATAGGACGGTGGTGGGTGGCGTTCAATGAGCAAGCATCGAAGGAGACCAGCTATGGCCAAGCGACTGGGCGGAGTCAAAACGTGGATCGCCGTGATATTCGCCGCGTGCGTGCTGCATGCGTCGGCCGAGACGCAGGAGGCCGACACGCCGATCGGCAAGAAGTGGTGGCCGTCGCGCTGGGGCGCCGACGATCAGCGCGGGGCGGCCAATCTGATGACCGCCGAGCACGTGCTCGAGGCGACCAAGCTCATCCGCACGGGCAAGGTGTATCACCTGGGCCGCGTCTACGAGCGCGAGATGCCGACGTTTCCGCATCGCACGTTTCGGCTCACCATCCCCGCCTTTCGCGGCGCCCGCGGCGAGAACATGCAGGTCGGCCGCGACGAGTTCTTCGTCGGCGAGATCGGGCAAATGGGCACGCAGATGGATGGGCTGGGCCACGTCGGCTGCCACTTGCCCGACGGCGACACGTATTACAACGGCTTCAAGTCCGATGCGATCGAAGACGCCTACGGCCTGAAGAAGCTCGGCGTCGAGAATGCGGGCGTCTTCTTCACCCGCGGCGTGCTGGTCGATGTGGTCGCGGCCAGGAAAGCCGATCGCCTGCCGGTGGGCTACGAGATCTCGCTCGCCGAGCTGCAGACGACGCTTGAGCAGGAAAAGATCAAGCTGCGGCCGGGGGACGTGGTGCTCCTCCGGACCGGGCACGGCAAGCTGTGGAAGGTCGATAACGACACTTACAACTCCGGCGAGCCGGGCATCGGGCTCGACGCTGCCAAGTGGCTCATCGAGCAAAACGTGGCGATGGTCGGGGCCGATAACTGGGGGATCGAAGTAGACGCTCCGGGCCGCAAGCGACCGATCGAGGTGCATCAGTGGATGATCACCAAGAACGGGATTTACTTCTTGGAGAACCTCGATCTGGAAGCGCTGGCCGCGGACAAGGCCTACGAGTTCGCGTTCATCTTCGCCCCGCTCAAGCTCAAGGGCGCGACCGGCTCGCCGGGTAACCCGATCGCCGTGCGTTAACGGCGCCGCTTGCGGCTGCTTCGTGGCCGAGAAAGCCAAGGTGGGCGGCAAGGCGATGAGCCGCAACTCGCCCACCATGCGTTCGGCCGGGCGATGTGGCTACAGGCCGCTGGGCCACTGCCTCAGGACCAGGTGAAGTTACTTGAACAGAAGATTCGCCCTGCGATCCGCGCCGCTGACACATGGGCGCGGCATCTCACTTCGGCTCCAAGCCGTCCGTTAGCTTACGCGCGGACATGACACGACTCGATACGTGTTCTCTTGAGCGAGTTTCCACAACTCCCTCTCCCCTTGGGGAGAGGGCCGGGGTGAGGGGATATCTGCGCGCGCCGACCCACCCCACACCCCTGACGTCGCTAAGTCGCGGCCGAGCAGTTACTTCCGGCCGTGCGCCGAGACCCGTCGGCGCGAAAAAAGTAACCTATACGGAACACTCTGGACACAAAAACCGCGCGGTCACGCGCTTCAGCGATGCGGTTTTGCAGTCCGTCGGCTTGCTTAGAGCCAGTTCTACGACTCCCTCTCCCCCTTTTGGGGAGAGGGTGCGGTGAGGGGCAGTCGGCCACGAAACCGCCCCTCAAGATGAGTGTCTTCCCACCGCCGAACCCGATCCACCTTTTTTGCACAGGATGGTCGTTGTTCACCATGTCGGTGACTCCGTGGGCTCGGATTGTGAAATGAGTTGCGTCCCCTTTTCTTCCCGCTTTTCTTCCCGAAGACGTAGCAGTCGAGTGCTGACGATCCACCCTGGATTTTCAGCTTCAAATCCACGCGAGTGCCGTCACCTGCCCCGTGACGATGAGGGAATTGAAAAACTCGACCAGCCTTGCGACAGAGGGTGAAACGACCTTCACCCCGATCTCGATGTTCTCGTGAAGTCCGTGATGCGAGAAATTGGCGCTGGTAATAAGTGCCGTTGAAGCGTCACAGACCAGCACCTTGGCGTGCAGGGCCGCCATCTCGTCGTGGAGGTTGGCCGGACAAGTG
>JBGQHD010000739.1:0-3463 GCA_041497795.1 Planctomycetia bacterium | reverse complement strand
TCGAGAATGCCCAGCAGCTCGTCGTCCCAGTCGAGCGTGTGGATGTTGTAGATCAGCGTGCGGCTGGCGTTGCTGTAGTCGGTGACGTGCAGCTTTCCGCCGGAGAGTCGCCAGATGAGATACGTATCGACCGTGCCGAAAAGGATTTCGCCGCGCTGAGCCCGCGAGCGGAGGCCGTCGATCGAATCCAACAGGTGCTTGATCTTCGTCCCCGAGAAGTAGGCATCGACGACCAAGCCGGTCTTCGCGGTGAATAGGTCTGCTTGCCCGGCTTCCTTGATCCGTTCGCAGATTGGTGCGCTAACACGGCTCTGCCAGACGATGGCATTGGCCACGGGCTTGCCGGTGTCACGCTCCCACAGGATCGTCGTCTCGCGCTGATTGGTGACGCCGATGGCGGCAATATCGCTCGCCGCGAGCTGCGCTTTCTTCAACGCCTCGCGCGCCACGGCTAACTGGCTCGACCAAATGGCCTCGGGATCGTGCTCGACCAGCCCCGGCCCCGGCAGGATTTGCTCGAACTCCTGCTGCGCCGTGGCCACGGCCCGGCCGTCGCGGCCGAAAACAATGGCGCGACTGGAGGTGGTGCCTTGGTCGAGAGCGAGGATGTATTGGGGCATGGCTCGTACGTGTACCCAACGTGCTGAGCGTGGTTGCGAGATTAATCGCCGTCCTTTGTCAACGTATTCTCGCGGATGGTGAGGTGGTGTTCCACTGTCGGCATCTAAGAAGATCGAATAGCATCAGATTGGCGATGCAAGATGCGGGGCCAAGGGGCGGTCGTGGCAGTTGGAACGGGCCGGAGCGTATCGCGTCTACCAGGATCCCGCGGACCTGCTGCGGCACCTCGATGAAGTCGGCGTGCGCGCGGCGGTGTGACGGCCTTCCCCGATGACAGCCGAGATGTGAGAAACGTGCAGTGGAGGATAGGGGACTTGAACCCCTGACCTCTTGAATGCCATTCAAGCGCTCTCCCAACTGAGCTAATCCCCCGAGGTCTTTGGGCAGATTGCGAAAGCTATCAGTCCCTCAGAATGCTGTCAAGGCGACGAGCATTGAGGCATTTTGGCGAGCGCCGTGAATCCTTGCCGGTGAGCTTCGCTGGCCTTGCGAAACTCGCGCGTTTCGCCGAATCTGGCGTTCATCCGCGGCTCAAGCAGGCCGCGGTGAAAGGAACTTGCGGTTGAAACGCCTGCTCGTCAACTCGCTCAAGGTCGCCGTCGCGGCGGGCATTCTCGTTTGGCTCGCCGCCCAGGCGAGCGATTCGCTCGCCAAGCTGCGGGGCAACCCTCCCCACTGGGGGCCGCTGTCATTGTCGGCACTGCTCTGCCTGGCGATGGTGATGGTGACCTTCGTCCGCTGGTATCTGCTGGTCCGCGCGCTCGAGCTGCCGTTTCGGCTCCGCGACGCCTTTCGGCTCGGCTTCCTGGGGTTCATGTTCAACTTCGTCTCGCTGGGCAGCGTGGGCGGCGACTTGTTCCGAGCGATCTTCATCGCCCGCGAGCAGCTCGGCCGCCGGGCCGAAGCCGTGGCGACGGTGTTCATCGACCGGGTGATCGGCCTGTACGCGTTGTTCGTCGTGGCCTCGGTCGCGGTGCTGGCGTCCGGATTGCTTCATCATCCCCACGAGCTGGTTCGGCTGATTTGCCAGGTCACGCTGGTCGGCACGGCGGTGAGCACACTGGCGGGCTTCCTGGTCCTGACGCCGGGCTTCACCAGCGGCCGGTTTTCGCACTGGCTCGGCAACCTGCCGCGCGTCGGCCGCATCGTGCGAAAGCTGCTGGGCACCGTCCGCATCTATCGCCAGAAGCTGCCCATCCTGATCGTCGCCGGATTGATGAGCGTGGGGGTGCATGCCCTTTCGACCGTCGGCATTTACCTGGCGGCGCTCGGCCTGCCGGGCGCGACGCCGGACTTGATCTCGCACTTCCTGATCGTGCCGCTGGGCATGCTGGTCTCGGCGATCCCGATCTTCCCCGGCGGCCTCGGGGGCTTCGAGCTAGTGCTCGATAAGCTCTATGTGGTGATCCCTATCGGTTTCGATGTGCCCCAGGGAAAAGGGCTAATCGTCGGCCTGGCCTATCGGGTAATCACCATCGGCATCGCCATCATTGGCTTTGGCTATTACCTGGCCAACCGGGCCATCGTGCGGCAGGTGATGAAGCAAGTGAGCGCGGAGGAAGAACTGCCGGACGATGCCGATGGCGATATCGCTGAGGATGACTCGCCGGCTGGACAGCCGATGAAAAAAGCCGTCGAGCCGGTCGGTGCGCCCGGCCGACCCTGACGGCTTCAATGTGGCCGTCTCGCTCCGCGAGCGTGGGGCACGTTTACCAACGTGCCCGTCCATTGAACCCGCACCAGGTGGACCCGTAACAGGCACGTTGGTAAAGTGCCCCACTCTCATCTCGCGGAGCGAGATGACTACACTCTACTTCTCGGTGCGGAAGCACGCGGCCGGCAGGCCTTCCTTGTTCGCCAGGTTAGGCTGGGCTTCTTCGTGCCAGGCGAAGCGGACCGCGAGGGGCTTGTCGATCGACTCGCTGGAGACGACGACCGTGTCCCCCTCGATCTTGGCCTGGGCCTCGACGAACTTCTTGTCCGCGCCGGCGATGGTGAACCATGTCAACGCCTTGCCGTCACGCGAGGTCAGGCCGCCGCCGACGTTGTCGAACGTGATGCGGGCCTTGTTGCCCTCGATCTTGACCGACTTATAGATCGGTCCGGAATATACCAGGTCGCTCTTACCGTAGGTCTTGGCTAGCGCGCACAGGGCCAGGCGGCGGCCGACTTCCTGCTTGTTCTTGGGATGGATGTCGGTGATCTCGTTGGGCCCCAGCGTGTCGGTCGTCACCGCGATGCCGGTGTGCGGCACGGCCAGCGCGGCGAGTTGGGCTTCCCAGATGCCCGGCAGATTCAAGGGGCTCTTGTAGCGGAACGGAGCCAACTGCACGAAGTAGAACGGCAGGTCGTCGCGGCCCCATGCCTTGCGCCAGCCGCCGATGAGGGCCTTCATCTTCTCGGCATACAGCATGCCTTCGCCGTTGTTCGATTCGCCCTGATACCAGAGGGCGCCTTGAACCGCGTACGGCAGCAGCGGGTGGATCATGGCGTTGTACATCGCGGTGGGCGTGCCAAATTTGGGCTGGCCTTTGGTGAGTTCATCCAACTTGCCGGTGATATCCTTGAGCGCGGGCACCTGCTTGAACCCATCGGGCGAGGTCCACGGCTCGATGCGCGAGCCGCCCCAGTTCGTGCCGATCAGGCCGATCGGCACGTTCAGCTCTTGCTGCAATTGCCGTCCGAAGTAATAGCCCACGCCCGTGAATCCGCCGACCGTCTGCGGTGTGCAGACCTGCCAGCCGGCTTTGCTGGGCACCTTGTCCTGCGGCGTGGCGGCCAACGTTTGATCCACCTTGATGTGCCGAATGCCGGCGTGCTTGGCGGCAGCGATCTCTTCCCT
>JBGQHD010000738.1:0-3474 GCA_041497795.1 Planctomycetia bacterium | reverse complement strand
GTTCGTCGCTGCGATGCGCGGACATCCAAATCGGCTCGGCGCAAAGTCCCTCCCGAACGAGGGCGCCAACCAACGACTCGCCCAACTGCATCGGCTCGGGTGAAAGGCGATGTTGGCGAACAAAGCAATCGACTCTCCAGTGCTTGTGAAAGCCCTCCACAAACTCTGGCTGCCAGACAAAGTAGCGTGCAATCGGCGTAAGTGTCGCACCACCCGCTGAGTTGCGAGCGACGTGATACACCTCGCCAGCACGTGCCGCAGCAGAAACAACGCAATCCGCGCTGAAGGTGTTATTGATGTCGAATCGCTGCATGAGGGTGTCGAGCGGCCTAACCAATGATCCGGCAGACGATTTCTGCCCAGCACCTTGCAAGACGGAAAATTTCCGCCTATCAGATGTATACAGATGTTCCCTATTCGTCCGAGCATCCACCTGGAGGAAGGACGACGAGCGCAATCTATTTGGCGGGATGCGCGGAATCAAGCGCCGCTCCTCCGTCCGCTGCGCAGAGTCAGCCCGTTGAGCCAAAGCCGGGTCCTGCCTGGCACCGTGGCGTACCGCCGACGAACGTCGGACGGCCAACGCCGATCCTTGAACTTTAAACCTTGAACGCTTCGGCTCGGAGGCCGACTTCCGACGTTGGACGTTCCGCGTTCCGGCGCGCGTATAATTGGGTCATGCGATATCTGGTCAAAGCGCGCGTCAAACCCGGCCGCGAGGCCGATCTGCGGCGGGCGATCGAAGAGGGCACGCTCGGCCGCGGCTCCGTAGCCGGCGACGAGTATCTTCACAACATGGCCCAAGCCCGGCTCTGCGAGGACGGCACGGTCCGCTGGGTCGAGGTCTGTTTCTGCGATGTGCCGCTGGGCGAAGAACGGCCCTATTGGGAGGAATTCTTCGAGCTGACGCGGGTGCAGGACGCCCACGCCCGGCACCACTGCCGCGATCTCAGCGGCACCGAGCCTTGGGCCTGCTGCGAATGCGACTGCACCGAGAAGCTCGAGGCGACGCTGACCGGTTGGGGCCGGCCGTTCTTGGAAGTGCTGCGGCAGGCGGCTGCCGCGGCGGCGCAGGAGAACGCGGCAGCCGATTCCGCTGTGTAGAACTCCTGCCAGATTCTATAGAAATCTCCTTGCCCTCTCCGCGGGCGCCGGGTACATTCAGGACGGCTCGAACACTAGCCCAACGCGCAAGCGAGGGAGCGGTACTACGGATCCCGAGTCATGGGCAGCTCTCCCTCGCTTGCGCGTCGGGTTAGTGTCGTTGGGCCGACCCGCCGGGTTTCCCTCCCTCAGCCCACCCACGCCATGCTGCTGGCCCCCTCCAAGGCGACCGCTGCGAGTCCCGCTCTCAACGGGAGCCCTCGCCGAGCCAAACACGTTGCTCGCGTCAACGGCGCCCTGCACTGCGACCGCGGGCGACGGCGCCAGGCGATCGTGGAGTCGCTCTTGGCCGAGGTGTTTCAGGGACGGCTGCGGGCCGGCGAGCATCTGGTAACGCAGGACCTGTCGGATCGCTTCGGCGTCAGCCATACGCCGATCCGTGAGGCCCTGATCACGCTGGCCGGCATCGGCATCGTCGATTTGGTGCCCAACCGCGGCGCCGTCGTGCGGCAGGTGACGGCCAAGGAGGTGCGGGAGATTTGCCAGGTGCGGCGCGTGCTGGAGTGCGAGGCCACTCGCTCGGCTTGTGGACGCATCGACCTGGCCGAGCTGCACGCGCTGGCCGACGAGCTACGGCGGCTGGCCAAGGAGCGGCGGCGTTTGGGCGCCGGCTTTATCGAGAAGGCCCGCGCTACGGACAGCCGTCTGCATGACCTGATCGCCGAGTCGTGCGGCAACGCGTTTCTGGCGAAGGAAATCGGCCGGCTGAAGCTGCTGTTCCGCTCATTCCGCGACGTGGCTTGGGAATGGAACAAGGCCAACAAAGACTTTCACCGCTTCGCCGAAGAGGCGCGCGAGCACCTGGCGATCGTCGAAGCCCTGCTGGCCGGCGACGCGAAGGAAGCGGCGCGAGCCATGGCGCGGCACATCCGCTCGGGCCTGAAGTACTGGAGCCGGGCACTGGCGGCGTGAGCGAGAAGAAGATGACCCCGTTCGTAGTGCGGGCTTTAGCCCGTCGAAGACAGCTAAAGCCCGCACTACGGGGACAAGGCTGACAGGCGACGAAATTAGGCCGAGATTTGATAAGGAGCTTGCCATGAGAGTCATCACAAGATGCCGGCCGCTGCATGCGCCGCGTTCTTTCATTTGGATCGCTGGGTTCGTCGTCCTCCTCACCTTGTCACCCTGTCACCTTGTCACCCTGTCAGCACTCCAGGCGGCCGACAAGCTGCAATACAACCGCGACGTTCGCCCGATCCTGGCCGACAACTGCTTCAAGTGCCACGGACCGGACAGCGCGGCCCGCAAGGCCGAGCTGCGGCTCGATCAACGCGACGTGGCGCTGGCCAAGGGCGCGATCGTGCTCGGCAAACCGGACGAAAGCGAACTCGTCCGCCGCATCTTTTCCGGCAGTGCCGAAGAGCAGATGCCGCCGCCCAGCTCGCACAAGAAGCTGACGGCGGCGCAGAAGGAGCTGCTCAAGCGCTGGGTGGCCGAGGGGGCCGCGTATCAGCCACACTGGTCGCTCATTCGGCCGCAGCGCCCCGCTCTGCCCGCGGTGAAGAATGCCGCCTGGCCCCGCAACGCCATCGACCATTTCATTCTGGCGCAGCTCGAAGCGGCCGGGTTGCAGCCGGCCGCCGAGGCCGACCGTCGCACGCTGGCCCGGCGATTGAGTCTCGACCTGACGGGCCTGCCGCCGGCGCCGGAGATCGTCGAGGCGTTCGTCAACGACACGTCGGCCGACGCCTACGAGGCGCTCGTCGATCGTCTGCTGGCCAGCAAGCAGTGGGGCGAGCACCGCGGCCGATACTGGCTCGACTACGCCCGTTATGCCGACACCCATGGCATCCACTTCGACAACTACCGTGAAATCTGGACCTACCGCGACTGGGTTATCAAGGCCTTCAACGACAACATGCGGTTCGACCAGTTCACGATCGAGAACCTTGCCGGCGACCTCTTGCCGCAGCGGACGCTCGACCAGGCGATCGGCTCAGGCTTCAACCGCTGCAACATCACGACGAACGAAGGGGGCGCGATCTCGGAAGAATACCTCGTGCTTTACACGCGAGACCGCACGGAGACCACGTCGCAGGTCTGGCTCGGGCTGACGGCCGGTTGCGCCGTGTGCCACGACCACAAGTTCGATCCGCTCTCGCAGCGCGAGTTCTACGAGCTGGCGGCCTTCTTCAATAACACCACCCAGGCGGCCATGGACGGCAACATCAAGGACACGCCGCCGATCCTCATGGTGCTGGCACACAGCCTGGTGGCCGAAGGTAAGGTGCCGCAAGCGGCGGCACGCATCCAGGCCGAGGTCCAGAAGAACCCGACGTCATTCCCGCTACTGCTGCTGCTAGGCGATTT
>JBGQHD010000737.1:0-3476 GCA_041497795.1 Planctomycetia bacterium | reverse complement strand
GCGGATGCCGCCGGAGCGGCCCGCCGCGTGAAACACGTACGCCGGCCGGTGCGCGGCAAAGAAATCGTCCACTTGACGCCGATCGGTCAGGTCGAGGCCGGCCGGACCGTCGTCCAGGATGCGTCGATAACCGTCGCGACGCAGCCGCCGCACCAGCGCGGCGCCGATCAGCGTCTCGCTGCCGGCGACGTAGATGAGCTGATTGTGTTCCAAGCGATGCCCCCTCGTGGACTGTCTGTCCCTTGTCAGTTGTCCGTTGTCAGGTATGAGTCGCCGCGACTACTGACGACTGACCACTGAATACTGAGACCTCACCCATTGGCATTTCGCATCCGTCAACCAATTCCGTATTCGGCAAAGGCCGTACGGCGCGCAACGGGTCTGGGATTGCTTCCTCGGCTGCCAGGTCTTTAGCCATCCCGCGAAAGATGATTTGGCTGCCCTGCGACGCGAACTCGAACGGCACGTGGATCAGCGCCGAGAGCCGCTCCTTGACGCGCGCTCGGTCTTCCGGCCGCACGCAGAGCAGCAGAAAGCCGCCGCCGCCGGCGCCCAGCAGTTTGCCGCCGATGGCGCCGGCCCCCAGCGCCTCTTCGTAGATGGCATCGACCGTGCTGTTGCTGATCTGGGCCGCCAGGCTGCTCTTGGCGACCCAGGCCTCGTGCAGCAGGGTGCCGAAGTCGATCAGGTCACCCTGGCCGGCCAGGATCGCCAGGCCGTCGTTGACCAGCCCGCCCAGGCGCCGCAGCAATCGCCCTTGGCTGCGGAGGTGCGGCACGTAGCTGGCCGCCACTTGCGACGCCGTCCGCTGCAAGCCCGTATAGAACAGCATCAGGTGGGCGTTCAGCTCCCGTCGCCGCGCGGGGGCGATTGCCAGCCGGCGGACGGCGATCCGGCCGCTGGGCTCGAACGTCACGTGGTTCAGACCGCCGTACGCCGCCAACACCTGGTCCTGGCAGCCCACGGTTTCGTGCAGCACTTGCTGCTCGAGGAAGATGCTCTCGGACGCCAATCGCTCGGGGCTGACCGGCTCGGCGTTGAGCGTGTGCAGCGCGTTGAGCAGGCCGACGGTGAACGACGAGCTGGAGCCCATGCCGCTGCGGGCCGGCAGATCGCCGTCGTGGTGGATTTCGACGCCGCCGCCGATGCCCAGGAACCGCAGCGTCTCGCGTACCGCCGGATGGGTGATCTCGTCCAGCGACCGGCAGCATTCCACCTGTGAATAGACGACTCGCAACGAGTGGTTGAAGAAGGGAGGCAGGCGCCGGCAAGTGAGGTAGCAGTACTTGTCGATGGTGCCGGCGAGCACCGCTCCGCCGTGCTCCCGGAACCAGGCGGGGTAGTCGGTGCCGCCGCCGAAGAACGAGATGCGATACGGCGTGCGGCTGATGATCATGGGCCATCCTTGGCGCGATCGTCCGTTGTCTCTTGTCCTTGGTCAGTTGTCGGGGATTCGCAGCAATCGCCCCAGCGACTGACCAAGGACAACGGACAAGGACAACTGACCGGCAGCGATTCATCGCTGGCCTAGCATGCGGGAGTGGGATTCTTGCCAAGCCAGCGGATTTCGACAAGGCCGAGTGCCTGAAGAGGGCCCTCGTGTGCAGGCAACGATGGCATCACCGCCGCGCCGATTGCCATGCCAGCGGAGCCAGCGTGGCAAGGACGGGATCAACTTGCAGCCGTTCCCGGCGTCATTGGCGCAGCTTCGTCAAGGCTTGCTGGGCGGCCTTGCGAACGAGGTCGTCGGGGTCCTGGCTCAGCTTCTCCAAGGCCGGGACGGCCGGCCGGGCGTCCGGCCCGATACGCCCCAGCGCCAGCGCGGCGTGCCGACGGACGGTCCACTGCGGGTCGCGCAGCAGTTCTGTCAGTGCCGGCACGGCCGCCCGCGCCTCGGCGCCGATCTCGCCCAGCGCCAGCGCCGCGGTGCCACGCAGGCGGGCATCGTCGCTGCGCAGGGCGTCGATCAGCGCGGGCACGGCCGGGCCGGCCTCCGCGCCCAGCCGGCTGAGCCCGTAGGCTCCCTGAGTTTGCACCGCCGAATCGCTGTCGCGGAGCATGCGGGTCAGCGCGGCGACCGTCTTGCCCTCGTAAGGGGCTTGGTGCCGACAGCCGCCGAAGGTCAGCAGCAGGGCGAGAAGCATCGCCCAGCGTCGGCGATCCCGAGCGGTCGGTCGTTGCAGCTCGCGGTGCATGGTCAACCTCCGCGGGGGCTATGCGATGACACTCGAACGTGGCACTCGATCGTACTCGATGGGCGAACCGCCTGCCGAGATTTGCTGTGGGCCGTCGCGCGAGGCTACATTATCTGCGGTTGGCATTATGCCAAATGAGCAGAGTCACAGCGGGCCGACAGCCCGCGGAACCGCAGGCGGAGCAATTCCGATGAAATCGTTAGCTTGGCGTGTATCGATCGTGGCCGCCGTGGCCTTGTGCGTGGCGGCGGCGGGAATGTTCGTGCCCTCGCGCGTGGTCGTGGCGCAGGGGAAGGCGCCGATGAAGAAGAAAAAGAAAGATGCCGATGCGCCTCCGCCGCGGCCCACCGACCCCAAGCTGATCGAGCTGCACAAGGAGTTCCTCGGCAAGGCCGAGAAGCTGGCCGAAGATTACGAGCGGAAGAAGCAGCACGACAAGGCCCGCGAGGTTTACGAGGCGATCCTCCGGCTGGTGCCCAACTATCCCCGCGCGGAGGAAGCGCTCACCAAAATCCATGAAGCCGAAGCCACCACCGACAAGAAGCAGGTGATGGTCCTGGCCACCAAGGGCTGGCAAGACAGCGGGATCGTGCTGCAAGAGGGCAAGCCGGTGATCATCGAGGCCAAGGGTGCCTGGACCTTCAAAATGTCGCACCAAGTCGGCCCCGACGGCATCGAAATCCCCAAAGAGCTGCGCGATTTCAACCTGGGGGCGCTGATCGGCGTCATCGTCACCGGGACGGACCCCAAGGAGTTCAAGCCGTTCCACATCGGCGAGAAGAAGGAGTTCACGGCCGACCGCAGCGGGCGACTGATGCTGCGGATGTACGATTCCGATCCCAGCGACAACATCGGGCAAATCAGCGTGCAGGTGCAAAGCACGTTTGTCGGCGGGAAGAGCAAGTCGGCAGCCAGCAGCGCCGAGTAGCCAACACGCCGGATCGCGGCCGGCGGTCGAGAGTGTCAGGGCTTGCCCTGGGTAGTCTGCGGTGGGACATCCGCTGGGGCCGCGGCCTTCTCCGTGCGCAGGTCCTTCCAGCGAGCCGATTCAAACGTCTCCGGCTTGTCCCCGGCCTTGAGCACGATGAACGCCGCCGCGCCTTCGAGCCGGTCGATGACCTCGATCCCTTTCTTCGGCCCCAGCACGCCGATCTTGGCGTAGGCGTCGGCGGTGGTGCAGTCCTTGGCCACGATCGTCACGCTGCTGCGCTCGGTGAGGCCCAGGCCGGTCTGGGGATTGACGATGTGCGAGTACCGCTTGCCGGCGATCTCGACGAACTG
>JBGQHD010000736.1:0-3482 GCA_041497795.1 Planctomycetia bacterium | reverse complement strand
TGACCTGCCGCAGCCGGCCGTCGAGCTGCTTCCAATCCTTGGCGTATTCGCTCAGGCCAAAGCCCCAGACGTCGCCGTCCTCCGCCCGGTCGTCGCGAGGATCGGGCTTGTCGTCGCCGGCCAACACGGGGAAGTCGATCTTACAGGGCCGCGCGGGCCGGTCGCGGGCCACGTCGCAAGCCACGCCGCTGACGGCCAGCTTCTCGACGAGAAGCCTGCCCCGCAGCAGCGGTCCGGGCCGCAGGTCGGCTGTCAATTGATCGATGCGCAGGCGGTCGCGGTCCAGGTTCCGCGGGTCGGCCACTTGCAGGCCCTCGATCTCGAGCACGCCTTCGGAAAGCCGCAGCTCGCAGCGCTGGGCGCTGACTTCGGCCTGGTTCGCCAGCGACATGCCGCGCAGCACGCCGCGCTGGAGCGTCTTGGGCAGATACAGCCAGCTCCAGACGGCTGTGGGAACCACCACGAGCAGCATCGCCGCCACGCCAGCCTTGCGGAACCAGCCCACGTGCGCCGGGCCGGCCGTCGCCAGCTCGGTGCCGCCAAAGAGCAGCCAGCAGACCAGCCGCGTGCTGAAGCGGGCCTGCCAATGCTGGCTGGCCGACATCTTCTCTTGCAGGGCGACCAGCCGTTGCTGCGTGGCCCGCGTGGCCGAGGCGATGCCCCAAGCCATCGGCACGGCCAAAACCAGCGCCACGACCAGCCCGCCGATCAGCGTGTAGCGGTCGAGATCAAACAGGACGATCCACGGCCCATCGGCGTGCGGCGCGAGCCACTCGCCGAGGGGAGCGTCGTTGAGCAGAAAGTAGCCGACGTGAAACGTTACCGGCGTCAGGGCCCAGGCGACGCCCGCCGCGACGGCCCAGGCCTGGCCGAACATCTTCCACGGCGTCCGCAGCACCAGCACGGCCAGCAAGACGGCCGCCAGGGCCAGGTTCCAACCGCTGACAAACCCGGCCAGCACGCCCAGAAAGACGGCCAGCCCGATCTCGCGCGGGTGCACGCCGCCACGGATCGCGCCCAGCAGCGACTGAAAGACGTTCGACATAGGATGATCCCGGCACGTTGCTCGGCGGCCCCGCCGGAATTGCCGGCGCCGGTGGGGCAGGCGAAAGGCCGCGTGCAGTCAAGAAAGGATTACCGCCGGTGCCTGCGCACCCCTGGCCGCAGGCGCGTGCCGGGTGCGCAAAATCTACCGGCTCTATCGGATGTAGCGAGTGTGAACTTGAGCGCGACCGTGGCGGGAGGTCTGCTGGCAGGGATGGGACGGGGCGGCTAACGAGCGATCGCGCGCCGCAGGCAGCGATTGGCGAAGGGGGGCCTCGACGGAAAGAGAGCAAAACCCACATCGTCCCTAGGACCGCCGGCCGCTTGAAGTCGCGCGCCGCGGCGGTTCGATACTCTCGATGCCGCGGCGATCCGCTGGCATTGCCGCCACGACGAAGGCGGCTCACTCGCAGGCCGTCACACTAACCCGACGCGCAAGCGAGGGCGGACCGCCAAATTACCCTCGCTTGCGCGTCGGGTTAGTGTGAGATGGGGCGAACCAATGAACCGCAATCACTTCTTCCTGGCGGGCCTGGTCCTGCTGTACGTGGGGCTGCAATTCCGGTTCGTGGAGACCTTCGTGCTCAACGACAAGTCGAGCAAGTTCCTGGCCCAACGGCTGGGCTCGCCCGAGACCAGCGCCACGCTGAACATCACCCAGGCGGCTCAAAGGCTCTTCCCCGCGTCGATGGCCAGCCCGTCGCCGCGCAGCGTGACGCCGCCGGAATGGGTCGGCTGGGCGCTGCTCTCGATCGGCTCCGTGCTCGTGCTGCACGCGCTGGCCATGCAAAAACCGGGGCCGCCGGCGTAGCCGACTCATTCTCAAGCCGACGGGCGAAGCTTCGGTTCGACGTTGGGCGTTGGACGCTCGATCTTGGACGTTCAGCGTGACAGCCGAACATCGAACGCCCAACATCTATTCCGGGCAAGTAGCCGAATTTCGCCAGAATTCGGGCTTTCGGCGATGCCCCGAAGTCTGGCGACTTCGGCTACGCCTGGAAATCTGGTCGCACACGCTGAGGTTCCGCTGCCTTAAACGGTTGTGCCCCGGCGGGCCGGCTGTTTACACTTTGACGATTGGACGGCAGCCAGCACCCCGGCTGCTGGCAGCAGCCGGGGTGCTTGTGCATGCTGCCCGTCTCGCACCCCGCCTCGATCCCGCAAGAACTCCCGCTGGTTCCCCCATGATCGCACGACGTTGGTTGTCTCGCGCCACGCTTCTGGTTTTGGTCTGCCTCGGCTTGCCGCTGACCCAGGTCGATTGGTCCGCCGGGCAGCAGCCTCGGGGCGGGAAGAAACGCCCGCCCGCGGCGCCGAAGTTCGACAGCCAGGTCGTCACCACGAAGATCAAGGGCCACGCCGTCGCGGTGGACGTCGATATCGCCGGCGCCAAGGAGCTGCACCTCGTCGTCACCGACGGCGGCAACGGCTTCGCCTGCGACTGGGCCGATTGGGCCGAGCCGCGGCTGGTGGCCGCCGACGGCAAGGAGCTGAAGCTCACCGAGCTGACGTGGAAGGCCGCGACCGCCGGCTGGGGCCAGACGCGCGTGAATCAGAACGCCGAGGGCGGATCGCTGCGGATCAACGGCCAAGCGGTCCCCTATGGCATCGGCACGCACGCCAACTCGGTGATCGCCTACGATCTGCCGAAGGGCTACGTCCGCTTCAAGGCCCGTGCCGGGCTGGATAACGGCGGCACCGACCAGGGGGGCGGCGGCTCCAGCAGCGTGCAATTTCTGGTCTTCACCGAAAAGCCGCCAGCGAGGCTGCTGGTCGCCTCGGCGCCCGCCGACGGACAGGACTCCGGCAACCGCGATCCGGCCCACGCGCTGGATGGGCTCGACGTCGCGCCGGGGCTCGAGGCGACCGTGTTCGCCGCCGAGCCGACGATGCTCAGCCCCACGAACTGCGACGTCGATCATCGCGGCCGCGTCTGGCTGTGCGAAGTCGTGAACTATCGCCATCGCCTCGGCAGTCGGCCTGCGGGGGACCGCATCCTGATCCTCGAAGATACCGACGGCGACGGGAAAGCCGACAAAACGCGCGTTTTCTATCAAGGCCGGGACATCGACTCGGCCCACGGCATCTGCGTGCTGGGCACTCCGGACGACAAGGGCACGCGGGTCATCGTCAGTGTCGGCAGCGGCGTGTACATCCTCACCGACGACGACGGCGACCTGAAGGCCGATCGCAAGCAGACGCTGTTCACCGGCATCTCCGGCGTGCAGCACGACCACGGCATCCACGCCTTCACCTTCGGCCCCGACGGCAAGCTGTACTTCAACTTCGGCAATGAAGGCCATCAGGTCAAAGACGCCGCCGGCAAGCCGATCGTGGACTTGGCCGGCAACATCGTGCAAGCCGGCAATATCGTGGCCGAGAACCGCCAGCCGTACCAGCAAGGCATGGTCTTCCGCTGCAACATGGATGGCAGCGAG
>JBGQHD010000735.1:0-3487 GCA_041497795.1 Planctomycetia bacterium | reverse complement strand
CGCGTCTGATCGGAGGCTGAATGATGCAGCGGACGCTTTTCAATCTTGGTGACCGGACGGGATCCGAGATTGCTCCGTTTAAATCGCAATTGTTGAAGTGGATCGGGAGCAAACAGCGGTTTGCCAATGAAATCGTCTCGTATTTTCCGGCCAAGTTCGGAACGTACTTCGAGCCGTTCTTGGGAAGTGGCGCGGTCCTGGCCACGTTGTCCCCCAAACAGGGCTTTGCGTCCGACGTTTTCAAACCGCTGATGGAGATTTGGCGGGCTCTTCGCGACGAGCCGGATTTGCTGAAGGCGTCGTACGCGGACCGCTGGCGAGCGATGATGACCGGGGAAAAGGCCGTCGAGTACGAGCGCATCAAGGGGTCGTACAACGAGAATCCCAACGGCTACGATCTGGCGTTTCTTTGCCGTGCGTGCTACGGCGGAGTCGTCAGGTTCCGCAAGGCCGACTCTTACATGTCAACCCCCTGCGGAGTTCACCAGCCAATCTCTCCGGCCGCCTTCGCCAAGCGAGTCGATGAATGGCGGCGACGCACGGAAGATACAGAATTCGTGGTCATGGACTACCGGGAATCCATGAAGCGCGCCAAAAAGGGAGACCTCGTGTACTGCGATCCCCCCTACAAGGACGCGCAGAGCATTCTTTACCGGGCGCAAGAGTTCAAGCTCAGGGAGCTCTTCGAGGCCATCGCCGCCTGTAAGTCTCGTGGCGTGCTCGTCGCCCTGAGCATCGATGGAACCAAGCGGTCCGGCGGCCTGATTTGTGACGTTGGCGTCCCCCGCAGTCTTTTTGTCCGTGAAGTGTTTGTAAACTGTGGCCGCTCAATGCTGCGACGGTTTCAAATGCCCGGACAGACTTTGGAAGCCGAGATGGTCTCCGACAGACTCTTGCTCACTTACTGAGCCGCCTTAAGCCTCTCGATTCGCCCGCCGAATCCGCCCGCTACCCTCGGCAGGACACCCTCGCGTTGCGATCGCAATTGGCGGAAAAAGCGGCCAGAGCCGAATCACCGCTTCATTCTGCGCAAGCGGATCGCGCCGCGCCTGCCGCGACCTATCTTTGCTAGAGCATTGCCGTGCCCGCGCCGTAAGGCGGACACTTCGGTCCGCCAGCGCGGCCGCCGCCGTGGCGCGGCGGTCACCGCCGCACGGTGTGCTGACGGCCTCGCGTCACCCGGACCTAACGACGGCGCGGACAAGAGTGTCCGCGTTACGACGACGCGGACCAAAGTGTCCGTCCTACGCCAGATTTGCCCAGACTTACCATGGCCGACCGCCGCTTCGCTGTTGCTTCGCTGCTGCGCTTCCTGCTGATCTGGATGCTCGCGCCGACGTTCCTGCGGCTCTTGGCGTTCGTCGGCATGATGTTGCGGCTCGATACGCTGTACCACGTGGTGTTGCTCGGTGTCTGGACCATGATCGCCGGGCTGCCGCAGGATCTGTTCGTGGCGCTGCAATTCGCGCTGCTGACGGCGCTGCTCAACGAACTGTTCTCGCGGAGGCTGTTCTCGCGGATGAAGCCCGAGGGGCGCGCGCGGCTGGTCGCGGCGATTACCACGGGCCTGTTTGG
This sequence comes from Planctomycetia bacterium, assembly GCA_041497795.1. GTDB lineage: Bacteria > Planctomycetota > Planctomycetia > Pirellulales > S012-138 > JBGQHD01. Next base: position 1,912 of record JBGQHD010000735.1, on the reverse strand, counting down.
CATGGTGCAGCTTTACCTGCTTTTCGACTATGTGCTGTATCTGAAGACCGGCTTGCGGATGGACCCGGCGCTGCTCGACTTTGTGCCGGTGGCCAGGTCGTTTGTCAGCTCGGTTGGAGGAATCAGCGTGAGCGCCCTCGCCATCGTCGTCGTGCTGATCGGCGGCGGATTGTTTCTGGCTCACCGGCTCTTCCGCCGCACGGTGGGCGAGCTGCGGTTCTCGGTGGGTTTAGCGGCACTCGTGCCGCTCGTCGGCTTTCTGGCCGTGCCCAGCCGCGAGGCGACTCCCGCTCAGCTCGGTTACTCGCTGAACAACCAGGTACTGAACGACCAATGCCGGCTGGTGACCAACGTGATCGATCCGGGCTTGCAGTTGAGTGACGACGACGAGGCCGCGGCGCTCCGCTTGCTCCGGCCGCAAGCCGAGCAGTTCGAGCTGGTCTCGCCCGACTATCCGCTGCTCAAGCGAACCCGCGGCTTCACCGGCGAGAAGACCTTCAAGATCGGCATCGCCCCGGGCGAGCGGCCGCACGTGATCTTCCTGTTCATGGAGTCGTGGCGTGCCCGCGACGTGGGGGTCCTCGGCGGCCGGCACGGCGTCAGCCCGAACTTCGACCGGCTGTCGAAGGAGGGCGTGCTGTTCACCAACTTCTACAGCAACGGGGTGCAGACGACGCGCAGCCTGGAGTCGAGCCTGTTCGCCATTTTGCCTCGCTTTTCGGTCAAGGCCGTGCAGGGGGCCAACAGCGACATGCCGCTGATCGGCATGGCCGACCTGTTCCGCCGCCGAGGCTACACGAGCGCCTATTTCTACGGCGGCGATCTGGGATTCGAGCACCAGCTCGACTTCCTGCGGAACCACAACTACCAGGAAATCCACGGCGAGCACGACGTGCACCGCGCCTTCCCGGACGCTCAGCGGACAAGCTGGGGATACCACGACGAGTTCCTGGTGCAGTACCTGGTCGATTGGCTGGCGGCAAAGGACCGCGCGGCGACGCCCACCTGCGCCGTGGCCTTTACGATCAGCCATCATCACCCGTTCCAGGCGCCCGACAACTTTCCGCTGCCGGAGTGCCACGTCGAGCCGGGCTCACAGTACGCCAGCTTTCTGCACACGTTCGCCTATGCCGACCACTGCCTGGGCCTGCTGTGCGACCTGCTGCGCGAACGCGGCTTGGACCGCAAGACCGTGCTGTTCGTCCTAGGCGACCACGGCTTCCCGATGGGCGAGCACTTCGGCAACATCCTGCCGCTGCACAACCTGTATGACGAGAACGTGCGCGTGCCGCTGTTGATCCTCGCGCCCGGCCGACTGGCCGAGCCGAAGGTCATCCACGACGCCGCCAGCCAGGTCGATCTCCTGCCCACGGTGATGGATATGTTCGGCATGACCGGGCTGAACCACGCCGTCGGCACGACGCTCATGCGGCGCGTGCCCGGCCGCACGGCCTACTTCAACAGCCCGTTCGTGCTGCAGTACATGGGCCTGCGCCGCGGCGACCACAAGTACTTCTACACGGTCAAATCCCGGACGCCGGCGATCTTCGACTTGGCCGGCGACCGCGACGAAACGACGAACATCGCCGATCGGCTGCCGGCAGCGGTGGAGAACTATCAGCGCGACATGAGCCTGATCACCAAGTACTTTCTCAAGCTGTATGTGTCGCAGCAACTGGTGAGCGCGGAACTGGTGAATGAGGCACGGAGGCCAGAGTAATGAGAACTTCAACGGTCGTCCCGCAAAGTCGCCGCCCTACCGAGCAAGCTCGGCGGGGGCCTGGACCGCTTCACCCATTGTGAGCCATTACGAACCCCCAAGGTGCCCCATGTCCTTCCAGCAACCACAGAAACCCTCTCGCACGCCGGCGCTATACTTTCTGGCCGTGTGGGTCGCCGTGCCGACGCTGTT
>JBGQHD010000734.1:0-3490 GCA_041497795.1 Planctomycetia bacterium | reverse complement strand
TGGATGGCGAAAAGCACGATCGCCGCCGCCGGCCAGCCGATCCACAGCCCCAAGTCGATCCAGGACGGCAGCGGCGGCCCGACCTCGATCTCGGCTCGGGCCCGCGACGGACTCTCAGGCGAACCCACCGCCACTTCCACGTGCCAACGGCCCGGCTGGGAGAGTTCCAACTGAATCGCGCGAAACAGCTTGTTCGTGGCCGCAGCCGCGGTCGCCGGTCCGCCGATCCGCCGCCGTGGCTCCGCCTCGGGATAAACATGGACCGTCACGGGAATGTCGAGCAACGGCGTTCCCGAGTCGGCCGATTGTACCAGGACGCTGAAGTCCACGGGGCCGGCGCGCAGCGAAGTCGGCGAGGTGAACAGCGTGACCCGGTAGTCGCCCGTCTGTTTGGAAAAGCGCAGCGTGCCGCCGTCGGCGCGGGCGATCGCCGGGCACAGCAATAGGGCAAACATCGCGAGGCAGTGATTGCAGGCTCTCCGCTGACGCATGACCATCTCGCTCCTATCCCGGCATCTGCATGGTCCCGCGCATCTGCATGGGTTGCAGCACGATCCAGACTCCCGTCGCGAACAACAGCACGATCACCACCGCCCACGGTGCCAACACCTTCAGCGCGCACGGCAGGTCCGGCGTGCAGGACAGTGCGATGCGGTAACCAGCGTACAGGGAAAGCAGCAGGCCCACATCCAGCAGCAGAATCTCCAGCCGCGGCAGCCAGTCCCCCACCGGCCGGCAGCAAGCGCAGGCCCAGTCGGGAGCGCCGAGGTTTGCTCCCAGGTCGGCGGCAAACCGCTGCGCGACGGGAATGGCCGCATCATAGCTCGTCAGCAAGTGAAAGCTGTAATGACTGAGCCACATCGCGAACCCCAGCGGCACCAGAGCGTAGACCTGGCGCGTGGCCACTTCCGGCCAGCTCGACGAGAGTCGGCCCCACCAGCGACTGAGCACAGCCGCCAAGGCCACCGCCGCGCACGGCAGCGCCACCAGGGCGAAGAGATAGTATGCGGTGACGGCCCAGAACAGATCGCCATGCCCCCAGCGGGCCCGCAGACGCTCTTGCCAGTCCGCCACGGGGCCGACCATGCCCGCCGCGTTGGCGAATGCGCCAAACACCAGCAGAAGCGCGAGGGCTGCCAGGTCAGGGCGTTTGCCGAACCGGCCGATCCCCGAACGCAGGCGATCGTGCCACAGCTCGGAAGTCGGCGGCGCTGAGAGGATGATGCCGACGTTGTCTTGCGGGCAGGCGTGGACGCAATCGAGGCAGAGCGTGCAGTCCAGGTTGCTCGATTTGCGCGGCAGGAAGAGCTGCAACTCGCAACCTCGCGCCGCCGGGGCCGGCGCAGGCCCGGCCGTCGCAGGTCGGCCGCGAATGCAATCCTTGGTCCGGCAGCTCGTGCAGATTCCCGAATCGCGCACTTTGACTTCCCACGGCGAGACCAGCGACTGTACGAAGTTGAATTGGCCGATCGGGCACACGTACTTGCAGAAGGCCGCGCCCCGGAAGAAGCCGTCGATGACTAGTGCGCCCGCGAAGTAGCCCAGGGCGATCCACGCCGTCCACCAGGGGCTGTCCCACAGGGCGAAGGCCTCGTACGCCCACAGGAACACCGCCAGCAATGCCACGGCCAGCCACTTGTTCCGCAACCAACGCGGCCAGGCGTAGTGCTGCGGAAACAATCGCCGGGCCAGCATCCGCGGCAGCATGAACGGGCAAGCCATGCAGAACACGTTGCCAACGATCAGCAGGCCGAGAATCACCACCCCGCGCCAGTGGATCCAGGGCAGCACGCCGGCGAGGTTCATCGGGGCCACGGCCGGCCCGGTCAATCCGTCGTAGATCAGCACTCCCGCCAGAAGCAGGAGTGGCATCTGCAAGCGGACCCGGGCGTGTCGCCAGCGCAGGAACCGGCCGAGGCCCGGCACGCGCAGCAAGTCCCAGGCGGCCGATTTCTTTGGCCCAACCAGCGAGGAAGCGGAGATCACGGGCAACGACATTCGCCCGGTGACTGCCGGATCGACGATTCTTGCTGCAGCCCTTTGCCTTCCCTTCTGCCAGCCGAGTCCGAAGAGCGAGCGAGTCCCTAGCCAGAATAGCGGCACGAGAAACGCCAGCGAGCCAGGCACCCACATGATGACGCCGGCCGCCGCTTGGTCCTCCAGAGCGGACAAGCCGCTCAATCGAGGCACCTGGGCGTAGTAGGGATAGAGCAGGCGGTCGGAAAAGGTCAGCAGCGCGGCGAGCACGGTGTTCTGCACGTCGGCCAGGAGCAAGTAGGGGAACAGCAGCCAGCGAGACCAGCGCGGCCGGCTGGGATAGGGCTGCACCACGGGATACCAGAAGACGAGCGCCGTGCCGAGAAACGTCAGGTGTTGCAGGTAATGCCAGCCATTCGACCGAACCGCCACTTCGTACAGCGACGGGACATGCCACAGCCAGGTGGCGCCGACGTAGAGCAGCCAGGCCGTGACGGGATGCGATAACCACTGGAAGAGCCGACGCACTGCCGGCGAGCGAAACCAGGGTGCGACCCAATACCTGCGTATTGCAGCCGGCAAGCCGTGCAGCATGGGCAGCAGCGGATCGCCGAGCCACACGAGCGGCGGCGCGACCATCATCAGCAGCAGGTGCTGCACCATGTGGACCTGCAAGAAGAGGAAGGAGAATGGCTCGACCGGCGATGCCAGCGCGAGATAGATCGCGGCAAGCCCACCAAGGAACACGGCCAGGCGGCCGGCATGCCAGCGCTCCGCGTCGCGCCGGCGGAGGACGAACCAGCCCCGCAGGTAGACAACCGCCGTCAGACAGAAGGCGACGAGCAGCCCCGGGTCGTAGGGCCAGGAGTGGAAAAACGCGTCCACCACTGGGCTCATGGCGTTTCCTCGGCAGACGTGTCCTCGGCAGACGTGTTCGCGGCGGGGGGGCCAGCGGCGGACCTGGCCGGCGGCTGGCCCTCGGGACGCAAGCTCGTCAGGAATGCCGCCAGCGCGGTCATCTCGGCGGGCGAAATCTGCTTGCCGTAGGCCGGCATGTTGCCGCCGCCCGGCGTGCCGTTGCTGACCTGATCGATGAGCTGGTCTCGCGTGAGCCGCGTGCCGACCGTGGTCAGGTCCGGTCCGCGCCGCCCGCCCAGGCCGTCGAGCGCATGACAATTCCGGCAATTCTTGTTCTGGAACACGAGCGCACCTTGCAGCTCCAGCGGCGTGCTCCGCCGGACGATGTTGACCGGCACTGGATCTCCGCTCCAGGCGGTCATCTGGGGTGACCAGGGAGACATCGCGCCCTCGTAGGTCAGCACGCCCAGCACCGTGAAGATCAACACCACGGAGAGCACCGCCACCGGCCGGCGGCTGAGGGCCCGCTCGCCCCGATTGGCGACGAAGGGCACCAGCAGCAGCGCGACGATCAGCAGCAGCGGAAAGACGAGCATGATAAACGTCTCCGTGGCCGGCGGGCTGAGCGACAACAGGCCGAACAGCCAGAGGAAGG
>JBGQHD010000733.1:0-3490 GCA_041497795.1 Planctomycetia bacterium | reverse complement strand
TGGATTTGAAGCCCGGCACGCCGTGGGCGGAAGCCGGTGCTCCCCTGCGGGGCATCCGGCCGATGATGGACTTCTTCGCACAAGAATATGGCAAGAAGTATGAGGAGAACTCACGGGAGACTGTGCGAAGGCAGACAGTGCATCAGTTCCTGGAAGCCGGGCTCGTCGTCGTCAACCCGGACGATCCGAAGCGGCCCACAAACAGCGCCAAGACGGTCTACCAGATTGAGGCTGGCGCCCTGGAACTGTTGCAGACTTTCGGCACACTGACGTGGGACAAAGACCTGCGGGCGTACTTGGCCTCCGTCGAAACGCTAGCCAAGCGGTACGCGCGAGAACGGAAAATGCGGCGGATACCGCTTCGATTGCCAACCGGGCAGAAGATCACGCTCAGCCCCGGCGGCCAGAACGTGTTGGTCCAGAAGATCATCGCCGAGTTCGCCGACTACTTCACTCCAGGGGCCGTCCCGCTATACGTCGGTGACACTGGGGATAAGTTCGCATACTTTGATCGAGTGGGTTTGGAAGGCCTCGGCGTCAAGTTGGAGGCGCACGGCAAGATGCCAGACGTGATCATTCATGACACTGAGCGAGATTGGCTGGTGTTGATCGAGGCAGTGACCTCCCACGGGCCAATCAACCCAAAGCGACGGGACGAACTCGGGCGTCTCTTCGCCGGTTCTCGGGCAGGACTCGTGTATGTTACCGCGTTCTTGGATCGGAAGACGATGGTCCAGTATTTGAATGAAATCTCCTGGGAGACAGAGGTATGGGTAGCGGACGCTCCCACGCATCTGATCCACTTCAACGGCGAGCGGTTTCTTGGGCCTTACGCCGACTGAGGTTTGTGTCGCCAATTCGCCGTGCCAAGGCAAGGCGCTGAGACGGCGCGCGGGTGCCTGGGGCAGAATGCCCCAGGCGCATCTCCTGAGTGGAGCCGTCAATGACCGATCAGCCTCCGGCACCAGCCGGCCAGCCCCCCGAAGGTCAGGTCCTGATCTACCGGGACGGCACGACGAATCTGCAAGTACGGCTCGATGGCCAGACGGTGTGGCTGCCCCAGCGGCTCATCGCGGAGCTGTTCCAGGTCACGGTCCCCAACGTAAGCCAGCACCTCAAAGCAATTTACGACGAAGGAGAGCTCCGGCCCGAGGCAACTGTTAAGCAATACTTAATAGTTCAAACCGAGGGAGCTCGGCAGGTCTCCCGGCTGGTTGACCATTACAACCTGGGCGCGATCCTCGCCGTCGGCTACCGCGTGCGCTCGTCCCGTGGAACGCAGTTTCGTCAATGGGCAACCGCCCGGCTCAGCGAACTGCTGGTGAAGGGCTTCACGCTCGACGACGAGCGAATCAAGGCCGGCCGCACGCTCGGCGACGACTACTTCGAAGAACTGCTCGCCCGCATCCGCGACATCCGGGCGAGCGAGCGTATGTTCTACCAGAAGATCACGGACATCTACGCCACCAGCATCGACTACGACGCCGACGCGGCGGGCGTCGTTGGCGCAGGCCGATGTGCGGCGTCCAGCGTGCCAAGTGGCACGTCGAGCTTACGCTGCGACGCTCGCCGTTCGGTCGGCTTCCGCACCGCGCGGGCGGATCTCTTCCGTTTATGTCACAAGAAAACACGTCTCGGGACGTGTTACTCCGCGAAGTAAGCTGCCGATTCGCCGTGGCAAGGCAAGGCGCTGAGACTGCGCGCTTGTCGCGCCGGTCTGCGCGATGAGGGGCGAGCGAAGAGTAATCTCCGCATTCGTGCTCTGCGTTCACCACCGGCCTCGTGCCGGTGGATGAATGACTGGCAGCTACCGCCAAGCGATTCGAAGCTCCGCCTCCACCGACCTCGCGTCGGTGGTGCGCGCGACTGGAAGCTAGGCGCCACGATCGACCCAGCTCTCAGTCGCCCTTCCACCGGCACAAGGCCGGCGGAGAGGGATACGCCTGAAGGCTGTCACTGTAGCCGGCAGTCAATGAACCCCCGGCACAGGGCCGGGGGGGCCAGGCAGCGAGCGTCGAGGCGTAAGCCCGACGTGTAATCCGGCGTGTGCGACGTGCACGTCGGGCTTACGCCTCGACGCTCGCCTCTCAAGCTTACGCTTCGACGCTCGCCTTTCGAGTTTACGCTTTGACGCTCGCCGGACACTGGAATGATCTTCGACGGACCCGGTACAATCTCGTGGTGAGCCGTGGGCGGAGCGGCGCGCTCTCCGCGTAGCGCCTCGTCGAAGGCGAGAAGACGTATGACACGGTGACCTATGACGAGGTGTCGCATGGGTTTTACGCTCATTGAGCTGGTGGTCGTCGTGGCGATCATTGGCCTCTTGATCGCCTTGCTGCTGCCGGCGGTGCAGGCGGCGCGCGAGGCGGCGCGGCGCACGAAGTGCCGCAGCAACTTGCACAACGTTTGCCTGGCTTTGCACAACTATGCCGACATCCACGGCAGGTTTCCCGCCGCCTATACGTCCCGCGGCACTGATCCGGGCTGGGGGTGGGGGGCGGTCATTCTGCCTCAACTAGAACAGGAGGCTTTGTATCAGAACCTGAGCGTTGACACGCGCGCGTTCGGCGACGGGGCCAATCCCGCGCTGCCCACGCCGCTCATGCAGACGCCGCTGGACGTCTTCCTCTGCCCGTCCAACCCTGGTCCGCCGCTGAACCACATCCGCCTCGACCACGCCATGTCACACTATCGGGCGGTGATGGGGCCGGACAACGGGGCGACATTTGACCCCGACCGAGATACCGGGGGCGTGCTCTATCACAACAGCCGCACCGGCTTTGGAGCGATCACGGACGGCACCTCGTCCACGGTCGCGATCGGAGAGTGCCTGTACGACGAGCCGAGCGGGAAAAAAGCAGCGATCTGGACCGGCATGACCGGCTGGACGGGCCCGGACGGGAACGTGGTTCACGTCAGCGACGTGATGTGGGGGTTGGACGATGGCACATCCAAAGTGAACGGGACGGCGCCGCAAGCATTCAGCAGCCGGCACCCCCGGGGCACACACTTCGGCTTTTGCGATGGCAGCGTCCGTTTCATCTCGGAGAAGGCCGACCCCAGCGTCATCCGTTGGCTGGCTGGCCGCAATGACGGCATGATCGTGAACGACGATCCGTAAGAGCTATGGGCGTCGTAATCCATCGCTTCTGCCGCGAGCCTACGGCTTGGGCTCAACACGCCAAGCGGCATGTAGCGGCCGCGTCGCGCGACGGGGCGGCACTCGTCAGAACCGCGCGGGCGCATCTCTTCCGTTTATGTCACAAAGAACACCTGTCCGGACGTGTCACTCGGCGAAGTAAACTGCCGATTCGCCGTAGCAGGGCCGGGCGCTGAGACTGCGCCTTTCCGGCGGCGGTCTTCGCGCTACTACCCAGGCCGCGCCACCGCCACGGGGGCGGATTTGGACGGAGCGGTTTTTGGTGCCCAAATCCAGTCGCGCTGGAAAGATCCTAAAGCGGCGACAAGTCGCCGCACTCCCAAGGAGGCT
>JBGQHD010000732.1:0-3490 GCA_041497795.1 Planctomycetia bacterium | reverse complement strand
TGGCCATGATCGAACTGCAGCGCCGGCTCCGCCCGTACGGCTCGGGCGACGTCCGCTTCACGCTCACCATGGACGAACGGATCGAGCGGCTGCGGCGGGTGGGCATCGACGACGTGCGGAAAGCCTACAAGGACTTCCTCGGCGGCCAGAACGCCGAGATCGCCATCGTCGGCGACTTCGATCCCGAGGCCACGCTCAAGACGCTCGAACAGACGCTGAGCGGCTGGAAGGCGGGGCAATCGTACGCGCGGATTGGGGTCGGCAAGCCGTCGGCCGCCGTGCTGGGCAAGCACTCGATCGCCACGCCCGATAAGGCGAACGCCAACTACATGGCCGGCGTGGTCGTCGCCATGCGCGACGACGATCCGGATTACCCGGCCCTGCGGCTGGCCTGCTATGCGTTGGGCACCGGGCCCGGCTCGCGGCTATGGGACCGCGTCCGCGAGAAGGAAGGTCTCTCCTACGGCGTCAGCGGCGCGCTGTCGGCCAGCTCGCTCGACCGCGAGGCCACGCTCCGCTTCCAGGCCATTGCCAACCCGGCCAACATGGCGAAGGTCGAAAAGGCGATCCGCGAAGAGATCGACCTCTTGATCAAGAATGGCATCGGCGCCGAGGAGCTGGCCAAAGCCAAGCGCGGCTACCTGCAAGCCAGCCAGCTTCAGCGCGCGAGCGACAGCACCCTGGCGGGCATCCTGCTGGATCAGCTCGACGCCGGCCGCACCTCGGCCTTCAGCGCCGAACTGGAGAAGAAGACCGAAGCTCTGACGCCGGAAGCCGTCTCGGCCGCGTTCCGCAAATACATCGACCCGGCGAAGCTGGTGATCGTGACGGCGGGCGACTTCGCCAAGGCGAGCGGCGGGAAGTAGTCGTAGGCACACTCCGTGTGCCGTTCCAAAGTAGCCATCTCGCTCCGCGAGATGGTTCGTCTCGCGGAGAGAATGTGAGTCTTTAGGAAAACCACCCCCAAAACCGCACGTAAGTCCTTTCGCGTCGGTGGCCAAAACCTAAAAAATCACAGCCTCGGAGCGAGACGACTACATTACGGCACGCGGAGCGTGCCTGCTACTTTCCATGCCGCAGCGCGCGGCCGGCCAGCGCGCCGGTCGGTTTGCCATCCGCGATCGCTTCGCGGCCGTTGACGAACACCCAGCGGATGCCGCCGGAGTGCTCGAAGGGCTTCTCGTAGGTCGCATTGTCGCGCACCGTCTTGGGGTCGAAGACTACGACGTCGGCATAATGGTCGGCCCGCAGGTAGCCGCGGTCGGCCAGGCCGAGGATGTCGGCCGGCAGACCGCTGGAAGAGCGCACGGCCTGTTCGAGCGAGATGATCTTCTCGGCCACCGCGTACTGCCCCAGCTTGCGGGTGAACGTGCCGTAGCTGCGCGGGTGCGGCTTGCTCGCGTCGGCCACCTTCACGCTGCCGTCGGAGGCGGTGGCCACCCAAGGGAGCGTCATGACGTAGCGCACGTCATCCTCGCTCATACCGAAGTTCACGGCCGCCGCCCCGCCGCCCGTCAGAATCTCCAGGGCCACGTCGAACTGCTCCCGCTTCTCCGCGGCGGCGATCCCGGAGAGCAGTTCGCCGGCCCATTGCGGCTTGGCGGCGTACGAGGCGATCTGCAGCCGGTCGTGCGTCTTGAGGCTCTCCCCGATGGCCTGGCGAATCTTGGGAAGCTGCTTCTCATCCTTCAGCCGGGCGAGCACGTCCTTGGCTTCCCCTTCGCGCGCCCAGGCCGGCAGCAGCATGGCCTCCAGGGACGTGGACGAGGCCGTGTAGGGGTATTGATCGGCCGTGACCCGCTGGCCGGCGGCGCGGGCCTCTTCGATCCGCTTGGCCGCCACCCGCACGGCCCCCCAGTAGGGCCGGCCGCTGGCCTTGAAGTGCGAGACGTGCACCGGCAGCCTGGCCTCGCGGCCGATCCTTAGGGCTTCTTCCACGGCCTCCAAAAGCCCAGCGCCCTCGTTGCGAATGTGACTGGCGTAGATGCCGCCGTGCCGGGCCACCACGCGCGACAGGGCGATCAGCTCGTCGGTCTCCGCGAACACGCCCGGCACGTAGATCAGGCCGGTGGACATGCCCCAGGCGCCGTCCTGCATCCCTTGCTCGACGAGCCGCGCCATCTTGGCCAGCTCGTTGGCCGTGGGGGCCCGCTTGGCTTTGCCCATCACCGCCGAGCGCACGGCTCCGTGCGGCACGAGGTGCACGATGTTCGTGCCGGCGCCAGGCTTGCCGGCATCGGGCTTGTCGATGGCCGCTAGATAGTCGGCCACCTTGACCTGCCCGCCGCCGCAGTTGCCGGTGACCAGCGTCGTGCAGCCCTGCGAGAGATAGTTGACCGCCGGGCGCGTTTCTTTCCTCAGGATGGGAAAGTCGCTGTGGTTGTGCAGGTCGATAAAGCCCGGCGCAATCGCCAGGCCGGTGCAGTCGATGGTGCGGCCGATCTTGCCGCGCGCGAAGCGGCCGACGGCCACGATCCGCTCGCCGCGGATGGCGACGTCGCCCTTGGTCGCCAGGCCGCCGGCTCCGTCGAGAATCGTGCCGCAGGCCAGCAGCACGTCGGCATCTACCCCCTTCGCATCCTGCGCCGGCGAGATGCGGGTCGCAGCGACAAGGCAAGCGAACGTCAGCGCTACGCACAGGTGAAAGCGACGCATGTCAGGTCCTCAACAAGCGACAACCGGGCAGAGGGGTGATCCATCATCGCCGGTGAGCGCGGCGGTTTCAAATCATTCGCGGCCGGACGCTACGCGCGCCAGAGACGGCAAAGCTTCACACGCGCTTGAGCCGCGTTGATTCACTGGCGGATCGAACCGACCACAAGACAGCGGCGACGGCAGGCTCGATCGCACAGCCATCGCTCGTTGAATGCCCGTTGCCCGTCAATGGCTTACGTCGCCCTCCGGTCGGGCAGCGTGATCTTGGCACGCGGAGTGTGTTATCTCGTTTCGGGTGCTCGATTCCGAGCGCCACACACATCTCAAACCGAAGGGAGACGACCATGTCACTGAAGCGCATCGCGTTGACGGCCGTTCTGGCCGCACTGAGTCTATCGCTAACCGCCACAGCCGCGTTGGCCGATTGCAACTGCATCGACGACCTGGCCCATCAGCTCACGAGCACGATGGGGCAACTGGAGCGGGAGTATGTCACCAACTACCGCGGAAACCGGGAATATCTGCACGGGCTGAACGACCTGCGGGAGATGAGCGCGCTGGCGGCCCACTTCCACGACACGGCGGACCGCAACGAAAGCCGCGAGCACTTGCGGGCTGATGCCGAGCGGCTCGATCAGGCGTTCCACCACTTCGAGACGACCGTGGCCGAGATGGACCGCGGCTCGCGCTACGGCCGCTGGGGGTGGGAGTCGCAGAACTTCCGCACCTTGATGACCAGCGTCGGCGCCACGATCCATCAACTGGAGGACATGATCGTGCGCGGCTGCGGCTGTGCGACGAATACTGGCTGCGCGACGCAGACGGGCTTCACGAC
>JBGQHD010000731.1:0-3495 GCA_041497795.1 Planctomycetia bacterium | reverse complement strand
GAGCGGCGGAGCCGTCGGCCGATTCCTGGTCGGCCTGGAGGGCACGGCCGATGAAGTCGCTTGGATGGAGCGCCGTTTAGCGGAGGAATGGGGCGACCAGGGCGCGCGGGCGATGGGCGTCGAGCCAAGTCAGGTGCCGGAGCTGTGGCGGCGGTTGGCGGACTTCCCTTCACCCCACGTGGCCGCGTCTCTCCGAGACGCGGATGCGAGTCTCGGAGAAACTCGTCCACGTGACTCGCTGACGATCAAGGCCAACCTGCTGCCGGAGGCCACGGCCGGATTCATCGCGATGCTGTTGGCGATCGACCCCACTTGCTCCGTGCAGGCCCATGCCGGCAGCGGCATCGTGATTGCCCGCTTTGCCGACCTTCCGGCCGGGGCTGCGGCCAGGACGATCGTCACGCGGCTGCAGCCCGCCGCCCGCGCGGCGCAAGGAGATTGCGTCGTGCTGGCGTACCCCGGCGGGTTCGAGGCCACGCGCCAAACCGTCTGGGGCGGCCAGGCCGACGCCTACGGCATGATGCGGGCCGTGAAGGACCAGCTCGACCCCCAGGGGCTGCTGAACCCGGGCCGGTTCGTCTATTGAGTTGCCGGCACACGTCGTCGCGGCAACGGCATGCCCTCACGCGAACCGGCGACATTATCGATGTTCAGAAGCCCGGCTTCTCCAAGAAGCCGGGCTTCTTACGCAAGGTCCGCCTGCGAGACTTCGATCGCGTACTTCCAGCGGATCGTCGTTGGAAAAGTGAAATCGGAGCGCGTCGAGGGGGGGCTCAGCGGTTCCAATCGCGGCACGACCTCGATCTCGCCCGGCGAGGGAGCCGGCCGCACCAGGGCCGTGCGGGCGTCTACCCGCAAGCGAGCGCTGCCCCAAGGGAACGTCAGCCTGTCGGTTCCCGCGTCCCAGCGGGTGTCGGGGCCCAAGCGGTACCGGCTTCCCAAGAACTCGGGCGCCGCCGCCGCGCGGCAGGCGAAGTCGAAGACCAGCCACTCGCCGTCGGGCGACGTGACGAGCTCGGCTGCCAGCGACCAATGGCTCTGGCCCGCGATGCCCAGCAGCAGCGCCACCTTCCGTCCGGGCGATGGTTCAGTGACGTCCAGATGCTGGAGCGGCGGACCAGGCGGCCAAGCCTGATCGGGTGAGCCTTCGAGCGACTCGAGGATCGGCTGATTGCCCTGCTTCGTCCGGAACGAGACGACGTGGGCATATCGGTCGCCCGCGGCGAAGAACCTCGCTCGCAGTGCCTGGCCGGAGAGCGTGAAGTCTTCGATTGCCACGGTCAGCAAAGACAAGGTGGAACGGGCCACATCATCATCAGAATCATGAGCTATTCAGCAGATTACGTCACCTTAGCCCGCCACGCCACTCAGCGAGCGCGCCTCGTCCCGGGCCTTGATTTGCGGAGCACGCCGCGCGGGGATGCGAGCCACGAAAACCACCAAGGCGATCGCGCCCACGGCGAAGAGCGTGTCGCCGGGCACGCGCAGCCAGCGCAACGTTTGCATCAGCGGCGTGCCGAGGAACTCGCTGCTCCGGGCGTACCAGTAGCCATGTTCCACGGAAGCCCAAGTCTGGAACAGCCCCACCGGCAACAGGCTGCCGACGCACATCGCCAGCAGGCCGACGTTCATCGCCCCGAGTGCCCCGGTGCGCTAGCTCGCGTCGTGATCCAGCAATTTCCGCCAGTTCTGGGGCATCAGGGCGCATGCGGATTCGATGGCTGCGGAGACAACCGCCATCGGAGCCGCGTCTCCTGTACCAAGCAATAGATACATGGGGCGATGAAGAGCGTAATCAGGTTGACCGCCATGCCGCCGACGCTGGGAATGGCCATGGGCTGCATTACGTCCGAGCCGCGGCCGTAGGTCAGGAAAATCGGCATGAGGCCAATGACGGTCGTGGCCGTGGACATTAGCAGCGGCCGAACGCGCTTGAGAGAGGCTTCCATGACCATCTCGCGGATTTCGGTAACGCTGGCGGGCTTGCGTCCCTCGAAGGTGCGTTCGAGGAAGTCGAGCATCACCACGCTACTATCGTCCACGACCCCGAAGAGCGCGATGAAGCCCACCCACACGGCCACGCTGAGGTTGACGCCCCACAAGTACAGCATGAGAAAGCCGCCGGAAGCCGAGACGATAATGCCGAAGAAGACCACTGCCGCCAACCACCACCGACCCAGGCCGATGTAGATCAGGATGAACATCGTCAGCAGCACAAGCGGCACGATCCAGGACAGCCGCTTGGTAGCCCGCTGCTGGCTTTCGAACTGGCCGGACCACTTCCAGTAATAGCCGGCCGGAATGTCGAGAGTCGCTTCTTCATGCTTGCCTTGCGCAATCAGCTCGTCGCTGCGGCGTTTTTCTTCCTGCAGCAAGCGCTCGGCGTCCTCGACGACGCTGACCTCGTCACGATCGCGCGTATTCATGGTGACATAGCCGACGAGCAGACCATTTTCGCTTTTGAGTTCCTGGGGGCCGAGCGTATAGCGGATTTTGCCTTCGGGTGCTTGCTTCTGCTCTTCCTTTTTGGACGTCTTGCCGGCCTTGTCCTCTGCAAAGGGCTTGAGCAATTGCCCGATGGGTACCTGGGCGCCGGTTGAGGTAGGCACGAGAACGTGCTCCAGGTCATCGAAGCGTTCCCTCAACTCACGAAGATAGCGAACGCGGATGGGATACCGCTCGCGGCCTTCGACCGACATCGTCAGGTTCTCGCCGCCGATGGCGATCTCGATGACGTCCTGCACCTGGCGGATGTCCACGCCGTAGCGGGCGATTTGTTCGCGGTCGATCTCGAACTGCACGTAGGGCTTGCCCACGATCCGGTCAGCGACAATGTCCGTCGCGCCGGGCACCTTGCGCAGAATTTGCTCCATTTGCAAGCCGATGCGCTCGATCACTTCGGGATCGGCGCCGAAGATCTTGACGCCCATCATGGCGCGAAAGCCGGTCTGCAGCATGACGATGCGAGTTTGGATTGGTTGCAGCCACGTAGGCAAGACACCGGGGATCGCGGTCTTGGCTTGCAGCTCTTGCAGGATTTCATCCTTGGTGATTCGGCGCTCGCGCCCCTTGTCGTCGGTGATCATCCGCCACTCGCTCTCCGGCTTCAGCAGGATGATCGTCTCCACCATGCCGATGGGGGCGGGGTCCAGGGCGGTCTCTGCCCGGCCCGCTTTGCCCACCACGCTCTCCACTTCAGGAACTTCCTGAATGGCCAAGTCCTGCTTGGCGAGGACTTCCTGAACTGCGGTGAGCGAAGCTGCAGGCAGCAGCGACGGCATGTAGAGCAGGGAACCTTCGTCTAAAGGGGGCATGAATTCGCGGCCGATGCCGGGAAGCCGTTTGGCCAGGCCCTTCCAAGGACCAGAGTCCTCGATATGCAGCCCGACGAGGTTGAACGGCGCCTGCAACGGCCAGAACGCGCGGCCAAATCCTAGCCAAACCACGGCGCCCAGCAACGTGATCGCGATGGGGATCGTCAGGAAGGCGACCTTG
>JBGQHD010000730.1:0-3495 GCA_041497795.1 Planctomycetia bacterium | reverse complement strand
GCGGGAAAAATTCGCGGCGCTCGGGAAGCTCACGCTTCGCACTCATGGTTGGTTCGAATGCCCGTCAGAGTGGAGGGCCCCCTTCTTGCCGGAAGCAAGGGATGCATGGTCGGCGCACCCCGGGCTCGACGACCTCTTCACGTACAACGGTTCCGGCGTGATGCCGGGCCGCACTTGGGTCATCGCGCCGGATGCCGAGTCGCTGCACCGGCGATGGCAGACACTCATCCGAGCCCCAAGCGACAAGAAGGAAGCACTATTCCATCCGCATCTTCGCAAAGGAGAGCCTGGTGACAAGCATGTCGCGAAACAAGTCGCCAAGGCGTTGCCGGGATGCGAGTTCCGGCCTACCGCCGTTGCCAACGATCGAGGCCCTTGTGTTCCACCGATCCGTTATGGATTTCGCTCGTTCGACCGACATTGGATCATTCCGGACAACCGCCTGATTAACCAGCCCAACCCCGAACTTTGGGAGTCTTATTCGGAGCATCAAGTATTCTTAACGGCACCTACCGACAGATCCCCATCGGCCGGGCCCGCGATCACATTTACCTCTTCTATTCCCGACCTTCATCACTACAACGGCCGCGGCGGGCGTGTCTTCCCGCTCTGGCGCGATCGCAAGGCAAGCGTGCCGAATCTCCAACATCAGTTGCTCGCCTATCTCGGCCAGAGGTATGGAACGAGTGTCAGTGCGGGCGATTTCGTGGCCTACATTGCCGCTGTCGCAGCTCATGCGGCCTACACCACGCGATTTCTCCCCGATCTTGTAAGACCGGGGCTCCGAATTCCGCTGACCGCTGACGGCGACCTCTTCGCGGAAGCGGCCGAACTCGGCCGAACCGTGATTTGGCTGCACACTTTCGGCGAGCGGTTCGCGGACAAGACGCGTGATCGGCCAGCGCAGTCTCCGCGACTGCCGCGCAGCGAAAGCCCGCGGGTGCCTGCCGCAGGCGCGGTTTCCCAGGACCCAGGAGACATGCCCGACGAGATCGAGTACGACGAGACGAAACGCAGGCTATCGATCGGTCGCGGCTACGTTGAAAGAGTGGCGCCTGAAGTGTGGAACTATGAGGTTTCCGGAAAGCACGTCCTGCGCCAGTGGTTCAGCTACCGGAAGGCAAACCGCGAACGGCCGATTATCGGTGACCGCCGGCCGCCATCCAGACTTGGAGATATTCAGCCGGATCATTGGCTCGCCGAATACACGACCGAACTCATCGACGTCCTCAACGTGATCGGTCGGCTCGTCGAGCTCGAACCAGCACAAGCTAACCTGCTCGAACGAATCTGTTCCGGACAGACGATCTGCGTCGACGAGTTGCAGGCGGCCGGCGCGCTGACTCGCGCCCCGACACCGAGACGGAAGAAGAGACGGTCACCTTCGCGAAGACAACAAAGCCTGCTCGACTGACCGAGTTATCTGAGCGCTGCACACGATCGCTGGCATGTCGCGCCGTAGACGCCGTGATGTACTCATGTCGTCGCCCTAGTGATCCGGCAATCTCCGCCGGGGAATAAATGCCCGGCTTCCGGGTCTCTTGAATAGAAGCCTTTCTCGCCAGTACACGTCGGGCTGACGCCTCGACGCTCGCCCGCTTGCTGACGCTTCCTTCCAGGAGAGCGATCATGTCTATGCGCGCGCCTCGGGTGTTGTCGTTGGTCGCGGCACTGCTGCCTGCCTGGCTCGTGCCGCCCGCGGCGTGCGGCTGCTGCGCGGCGCCGCCGTCGGGCAAGCCGGTGGTGAACGCCGATCAGACCGTGGTCATCGTTTGGGACGCGGCCACGCAGACCGAGCACTTCATCCGCAAGGCGTCGTTCAAGAGCGATGCCGACGACTTCGGTTTCTTGGTGCCCACGCCGTCGCAGCCTGACCTCGAGGAATCCGGCGACGAGGCCTTTCCCTATCTGCTCAAGCTGACCGAGCCGGAGAGGTTGCGGCGGACGCGCTCCAGCGGCGGTGGCCTGGGCTGCGGTTGCAGCGACGAGAAGGCCAAGGTCAAGACCCAGAGCGACGCTGCGCCGAAGGTCACGGTGCTGGCCGAGAAGGAAGTGGCGGGCTTTCACGCCACCGTGCTCAAGGCCGATTCGACCGAGGTCTTGGTCGGCTGGCTGAAGGAGCACGGCTATGCCTTCTCGCCCGAGGTGGCGGCCTGGGCCAGGCCCTACGTCGGCAACGACTGGAAGATCACCGCCATGAAGGTGGCCAAAGCCAAGCAGGACGAGACGAAGCAGAACGTGGCCGCCGGGGCGCTGCGGATTTCGTTCAAGACGGACCGGCCGCTATTTCCCTATCGCGAGCCGGAATCGGCCGCCGCGGCCAAGGCTTTGAACGCCAAGAGTCGGCTGCTGCGGATTTACTTCATCGCCGAGGCCCGCTACGGCGGCGAGCTGACCAAGCAGAGCCCCTGGACGGGCAAGGTCGCCTGGTCCAACTCGCTGACCGCCGAGCAGCGGCAGCGCGCACTCGATCTGCTGAAGCTGCCCAAACGGGCGAGTCCCGAGCGGTGGTGGCTGACGGAGTTCGAGGATCCCTGGCCCTACGCCACGGCGCCGGCCGATCTGTACTTTGCCCACGACTCGAATCAAGCGACGCTCAAGCGGCAGCCGATCGTCGAATACGCCTCGGTTTGGTGGCCGACCGATGCCACGGTGTACGCCCTGGTCTTGATCCTCGCCCTGCCGCACCTGCGCCGCTGGCGCAGGGGCCGGACGCAAGGCTGACGTTCAGCGGCGTCGATTAACTCGTTAACTCGCTTGCCGCGGCGCGTCGGCGGTTTCCGGATGCAGCTTCCAGAACGGCGGCGCGATCGGCGAGACGAAGCCGGCCGGTTTGACGCTCAGGATGCTCGTCTCGCACATCGACAGCACCTTTTCGGCCGTGTTGCCCAGGAGCAGTCCCTGGATGCCGCTGCGGCCGACGGTGCCCATCGCCACCAGGTCGGTCTTGAGATTGCGCGCCAGGCGGACGATTTCGCGCCACGGCGTGCCCCAGGAGAGCCGCGGCTCGATGGTCACGTTGCCCGCTGCCTCTCCGGGCGTCAGTTGATCGATGAACGCTTGCAAGCGCTGCTTGGCCTGCCCGCGGATCCGCCGGCGGAGCGACTGCCGCGACGTGGCGGCCGCCAGCTTCTCGAACGCATCGTCCGGCGAGTCCCTCTCGTCGATCACGTGCAGCACGTAGAGCGTGGCGGCCGACTGGGCTGCGAGCCACAGCGCTTGCTCCACGGCCCGGCGGCTGGCGTCGGAGAAATCCGTGGTGGCCAGGATCGCCTGCGGCGGCGAGGCCCGCTCGCCGCGGACCACCCACACCGTGGCGGGGCACTTGCGCACCAGTCGCGTGGCCATGCTGCCGACGAGCAGCCGCTTCCAGAGCAGCGTGTCCGCCTTGCCCGCGTCGGGCACGACGTTGTCGATGTTCTTGATGAGGACGATGTCGCCGCCCAGCTCGGCCAGGTTCTTGAGCAGCGCGCCGTGGCCGCCCGGCCGGAAGAG
>JBGQHD010000729.1:0-3498 GCA_041497795.1 Planctomycetia bacterium | reverse complement strand
CCGTGTGCCGTCCGTGTGGTCAACTCGCTCTGCGAGTTGACGCGACTCGCGGAGCGAGTCGCCCACATTCACGGCACACGGAGTGTGCCTACTACTTGCCTCGCCCGCGTGCCGATGGGCCGTGAGAAACGCCGCCAAGTATCGCGTCACCGCCGGATCGGGCGCATACGGCAAACCGAATTCCTGGAAGCCGGAGCGGCGGGCCTGCGGCTTGTCATCCAGGCCAACCATTGGAAAGAAGCCTTCGACGAGCACCTGCCGCACCTCGTCGCGCGTGACTTCGATCTGCACGGCCCCGCCAACGAGCTTCGCCCCTGCCCCTGGCAGGCTGATCGTCATCTTCTCTGGCGCCTTGGGTCCCAGCAGAGTTTCTTTTACGTGCCGGCAGAGCTGCACCAGCACGCTCCACTGCCGCGGTTCGAGGCGGCCGTCCCCCTTGAGCCGGCGCTCGATGTGCTGGGCCAGCGCCAGGTCGAGATTGTCGCCGCCGAGAATCAAGTGCTCGCCCACAGCCACGCGATGGAACTGGATCTTCTGGCCTTCGCCCTCCGACCGCCGCACGCGGATCAGCGTGAAGTCCGACGTGCCGCCGCCGATGTCGCACACCAGGATCTTCTGCCCCGGCGAGACGCGCTTCGCCCAATCGGCCGCGTGGGCGTCGATCCAGGCATAGAACGCCGCCTGCGGCTCCTCGATCAGCACCACCCGCGGCAGCCCGGCGCGGGCGGCGGCCTTGATCGTCAGCTCGCGAGCCACCTCGTCGAACGAGGCCGGCAGCGTCAGCACCACGTCTTGCTGGGCCAGCGGCGCGTCGGGAAAGCGGTGGTCCCACGCCTCGCGCAGGTGCCGCAGGTAGCGGGCACTCACCCCGACGGGCGAAAGCCGATCGACGTCCTCGGCCCCTTGCCACGGCAGCAAGTCCGCCGTGCGATCCACGCCGGCATGGCACAGCCAGCTCTTGGCCGAAGCGATCAGCCGGCCCGGCACCAGCGTGCCGTGATCGCGGGCGAAGAAGCCCACCGCGTGGCCCGGCTCCGCATTCGTCCAAGGCAGCCGCAGCGACCCGACCGGCAGCTCGCCCACGGCCGGCTGATAGTGAAACGACGGCAACACCTCGCGGGCTTCCACCTGCCCCGGCGCGACCAATTGCGGGATCGCGAACGTCTCGACGCGCCACGGCTCCGCGGCCGTGTCCACGTAAGCCATCGCCGAGTTCGTCGTGCCCAAGTCGATGCCGACGACGAACCGGCTGAGGGGGCGGTCGCCGGCGTGAGCGGCTTCGCGCTGCCGCTCCGTCGCTTGCGAGCTGTCAGGGTGTGCCGGTTTCATGCGTGGTGAATCGCGAAACGCGAATGCTACACGCAAAGGGCCTAAATGAAAACGTGCACCGCACAGCGACACTAGCCCGACGCGCAAGCGAGGGAAGTCCGCGGTCCTCCCTCGCTTGCGCGTCGGGCTAGTGTGACGCCCTCGCCTACGACCTTCCAAACGTCAGCGCCAAGCTCCCGTTCTGCAGCGCCTCTTTGAAGTTCTCCCGCGCTTGCAGGTAATAGCCCAGCGAGCGGCTGAAGTCGAACAGGCTGTCGTTGTCGAGCTGCGGGTTCACCATCAGGAGGTCGGCTTTCTGCTTGTAGCGGCGGCGGGCTTCTTCGAGCTGATATTCCCAGAGCACCTCTTCCAGGGCGTAGATCGTTTGGATGAAGCGGGCGATGAAGCCGCGGGCCGGCAGCCGCCGGGCGTTGCCGCGGAAGTGCGTGGCCAGGAGCAGCAACCGGCGGCGGTCGCCGCTGCGGAGGTGGTCGCCGATCGGTGAGATCAGCGGCGTCTTCTCCACCAGCCCGCCGTCGTAGTAGCCGCACTCCTCGTCCGGCTGCCGCGAGCGCGGCAGGACGATGCCCGGCAGGCTCATGCTGGAAAAAATCGCCGGCAAGAGCGGCCCCTTGCGGAACACCTTGCGGCGGTTGCTGCCGTCGTCGGCCACGGCGATGCAGCGGAAGGGCGTCGGACACTCCTCGAAGGTCTTGACCCGCAGGCCGGCGTCGGTGGTGGCGGCGAACTGCCGGCCGAGGATCACGCCGTCGGGCAGCGTCCGGCCCAGCGGACGCATCAGGATCGAGAAGAACAGCTTCCACAGGGCAAAGTCGATCGCCCCGCGGCGGTCGAGGCTTTGCACGAGCCGCAGCACGTCGAGCGCATCGCTGCCGGTCGCCCAGCCGCCGCCCACGACCGCCCCGGCGCTGGTGCCCCACACCTCGGCCACGTGCTGCCGCAGGTTCAACTCCTCGAGCAGCCGGGCCAGGGCCAGGTTGCCGCACAGCCCCGGCGTGGCCCCGCCGCCGAACGACACCACCAGGCGGTTATCCGGATTGCTCACCAGCCGCACGAAGGCGGAATAGTCGGCCGGGTCGGGCGGGGCTTCGATCTCTTCGCGGCGCGAGAGGTATTCGGCGTGCTGGCCGCTGGCGGAGGTCATTCCTCCGTTATGGCTGGCGGAACGCGGCGGAGCAAGAGAGCGGTCACGTGGACGAGTCTCTCCGAGACTCGTACTGGCGTCTCGGAGAGACGCGGCGCCGGACGCCAGTTTATTGAGGCACTTGGGCCATCCAGCGGTAGCGGTAGGGTGGGCCAAGGCCGCGTCAGCGGCTGCCGGCCCACCCAATGCGGGTGGACAAACCGCGTTTCTGACGCCGGCCGCATTGGGTGGGCCGGCGCTCGCTGCGCGAGCCAGTCCCACCCTACGACGTCTCAGCCGCTGTGCATTCGCACGGGGTCAAGTTCCGCAGCGAGGATCTCCGCCTCCCGCGCGGCCAGCTCCTCCAGACGGCGATGGATTTCCTCCTCGCGGCCGAAGAGCGTGGCCATTTGCACGTAAGTGGCATGATGCCGGGCTTCGGACTCGAACAGGCTGCCGTAGAACTCGCCGAGCTGGCGGTCGCCCACGCCGCCCTGCAGCAGGGCGAACCGCTCGCACGACCGGGCCTCGATCAGCCCGGCCACCAGCAGGCGGTCGATGGCTTTGCCCGGCTCGTCCTTGCGCACGAGCTCGTTGAGCCGCCGCCCGTAGCCACTGGGCGGCAGCCGGCGGAACCTGACGCCGCGCTGCTCCAGCAGGTCGAGCACCAGGTGAAAGTGCGACAGCTCCTCATGGACGATCTCGCTCAGCCGCCGCACCAGCTCCACGCGGTCCACGTAGGCGAAGATCAAGTTCATGGCCGTGCCGGCGGCCTTCTTCTCGCAGTGCGCGTGGTCGATCAGCACTTCGTCGAGGTGGCCTTGCACCCGCGTGAGCCAGTCGGGGGAGGTTGTGGATCGCAGGCTGAGCATGTTGTCTCATCGCTGACGGGTGCGGTGCGCCGCGCGACGGGGTCGGGGGTGGGGTTTGTTTGGGAAAGAAGGGGGGCGGGGGGGGCAAAATTTTTAACGAACGCAAAAAAAAACACACCCCCCATAAGGGCCCAAACCCCCCCCCCCGATAAGGGGGGGCGCGTTGAAAAAATG
>JBGQHD010000728.1:0-3511 GCA_041497795.1 Planctomycetia bacterium | reverse complement strand
GTCCTCCCGGCCGTCGCCGCAAGCCCCTGCTGCGGAGGAGCCGGGGTGCTCGCCCGGAGAACCCCAGTCCCTCTGAGCTACGTCGGATGGTACAACGTGTCTTCATCCGATGAGCCACTTGCCTTTCGTCGAGTGCCGAAATGGCGCAGCACATTTGGTCCCCGATTTCGACGGCCCTCGTCTCCGCCTGCCTCTGGGGCGCCGCACACGCCAACGAGCGCGGGCTGCTGGCTCACTGGAAACTGGCTGGCGACGCGAACGACTCTTCCGGCGCCGCGCACGATGCGACCAATCACGGTGCCATTCTCACGGCCGCGGGGCGCGATGGCCGGCGCAACGGCGCGGCTCGTTTCGACGGTCGCAAGGCGTATCTGGAAGTCGCGCCCGGAAAATCGCTGAACCTTGACCGCGGCGACTTCACGCTGGCCGTTTGGGTGCACACGGAGGAGAAGCTCGACGACACGCTGGGCGACATCGCCAGCCAGTACGATCCGGCCACGCGGCGCGGTTGGAGCCTGTGCCTGAAGAACGGCGCCGGCGCGACCAACAGCCAATCGAACTTCCGGAACCTCCACTTCTCCATCGACGATGGCCGAAGTGAGCCGCGGTGGACCGACTGCGGACGGCCGGGCAACGCCGTGTATGTGATGGCCCAGGCCGTGCACGATGGGCAGTTGTTCGTCGGCACCTGCGAGCCCGGCGTGGGGCAGGCAGGCCATGTCTTCCGCTACGGCGGCGGCACGCGCTGGATCGACTGCGGCTCGCCCGACCGCGCGAACGCCGTTACCTCGCTGGCCGCGCACGGCGGTAAGCTCTACGCCGGCGTGGGCAAGTATCGCCTCGGGGGATCGTCCCTGCCGGAGTCGCCCAACGCCAACCTGGGCGGCAAGGTCTATCGCTATGAGGGGGATGGCAAATGGGTGGACTGCGGCCAGTTGCCGGGCGCCGAGGCCGTCGGTGGGCTGGTCGTGTTTCGCGGCGAGCTGTATGCCTCGTCGCTGTACAAGCCGGCCGGGTTCTATCGCTATCGCGGCGAACGGCAGTGGGAGTCGCTGCCGCTGCCCAGCGAGAGCCGCCGTGTCGTGGCCATGTGCCCCTTCAACGGCCATCTGTATGCCACCTCGTACGACGGCTGCTACATCTTCCGCTTCGACGGGCGAGCGTGGGAGGAGGTTGGCAAGCTGGAGGAAAGCGGGCAGACGTATTCCTTCGAGGTGGTCGAGGGCAAGCTCTACGTCGGCACCTGGCCCAACGGCAAGGTGTTCCGCCTCGACGGCGACCGCCGCTGGACCGACGTCGGCCGCCTGGGCGACGAGAAGGAAGTGATGGGCATGGCCCTCTACAACGGCAAGCTCTACGCCGGCACGCTGCCCCTGGCCGAGGTGTACCGCTTCGACGGAGATGGCCGCTGGCTGCGCGTCGGCCGCGTCGATCATACGCCGGACGTGCGCTACCGCCGGGCCTGGTCGATGGCCGTCTTCCAAGGCCGGCTGTTCTGCGGCACGCTCCCCTCCGGGCACGTCCATGCCCTGGAGGTCGGCAAGGGCGTGACCTACGATCGAGAGCTCGCGCCCGGCTGGCGGCACGTGGTGGCGCAGCGGCAGGGCGACCTGCTGCAACTGTTCGTCGATGGCAAGCCGGTCGCCAAGTCAACGGCCGGGGCCGCGGCACTGGATGTCACGAACGATCGGCCGCTGCGGATCGGCTTTGGCCCGCACGATTATTTCCGCGGCAGCCTGAGCGACGTGCGGCTCTACGGCCGAGCGCTCGACGCGGAGGAAATCGCAGCCTTGGCAAAATCACAATAGTTGGGCCAAGACGGCGAGCGTCGAGGCGTCAGCCCGACATGCACGTCGAAGCCCGACGTGCACGTCGGGGCGTGAACCAGCACGCACGTCGGGCTGACGTCTCGACGCTCGCTCGCAGGGAGGAAAAGCGTGACGGAAACTTGCCAGGCCGGAAGGATTCTCGGCATCGATCCCGGCCTCAACATCACCGGCTACGCGGTGCTCGAGCCCGGCGAGCGTGGCCCGCGCGTGTGCGAAGCGGGCGTGGTCCGCGGCCGCACGCGCGAGTCGCTCACGGCGCGGCTGGCGGAGATCCATCGCGGCGTCGTGGACGTGATCGCGGCCCTGCGCCCGTCGGTCATGGCCGTCGAGCAGCTCTATTCGCACTACGACCGGCCGCGCACGGCGATCCTGATGGGACATGCCCGCGGCGTGATTTGCCTGGCGGCCGCGCAGGCCGGCATTCCGGTGATTCACTACTCGGCCACGCAGGTGAAGAAGATCCTCACCGGCAGCGGCCGGGCGCCCAAGTCACAAATCCAGCGGGCCGTGCAGCGCGAGCTGGCATTGCCGCAGTTGCCCGAGCCGCCCGACGTGGCCGACGCATTGGCGATCGCGTTGTGCCACTATCACTTGGGGCGCAAGGGGCAGCAGTTTCTCCGCCATCGCTGATGCGGCCAAATCCGTCCGTAGTGCGGGCTTTAACCCGTCAACGCCCTAGCCGCACTACGAACGGGAGGAGCGTGATGGCAAACTGCTCTTCCGTCGGACCGCGCCGGCCCTGGTCGTGGTCGGCTGCATGATGATGCGGAGCGTCAAAGACATCGACTGGAGCGACTGCACCGAGGCCCTGCCGGTGTTCCCCACGATCATCGGCATCCCCTTCACGTACTCGATCGCCGACGGCATCGCCCTGGGCCTGATCAGCCATCCCATTATCAAGCTGGCCGCCGGCCGCGGGCGAGAGGTGCCCGCCCTGGGCTATGTCTTGGCCGTGATTTTGCTGGGATATCTCGTCTTCCTGCGGTAGAAGATGTGGGGCACGTTTCCAACGTGCCTCGCTCGTTTGGCACGCCAGCAACGTAGGGTGGGACCAGCTCGCGCAGCGAGCGTCGGCCCACCGAAACACCGCTCGCCACCCGCATTTGGTGGGCCGGGGGCCGCTGACGCGGCCTTGGCCCACCCTACATTGGAGGACCATCATGCTCAGCCGCCGCAGTTTCCTCCAGGCCACCGCCGCCGGCGCTATCGGCACGTCGCTCGCCGGGGCCGAACCGGCGCCAACCCGCAAGAAGCTGGCGATCATCACCACCGAGTGGCGCTACCGCTCCCATGCCTGGCACATGGGCGAGCGGTTCCTGGCCGGATATCCGCGGCAGGGCCGTTGGCATCGGCCGCCGCTGGACGTGGTCTCCGCCTACGTCGATCAGACGCCCAAGAGCGACCTGAGCCGCGACCGGGCCAAGGAGTTCGGCTTCAAAATCTACCCCACGATCGCCGAGGCCCTCCGCGCCGGCACGGACAAGCTGGCCGTGGACGCCGTGCTGGTGATCGGCGAGCACGGCGACTACCCCGTCAATAAGATCGGCCAGAAGCAGTACCCGCGGTATCAGTTCTTCAAGCAGATCGTCGAGGTGTTCGAGAAAGACGGCCGCACGACGCCCGTCTTCAGCGACAAGCACCTGTCGTGGAAGTGGGAGTGGGCCAAGGAGATGGTCGATACG
>JBGQHD010000727.1:0-3512 GCA_041497795.1 Planctomycetia bacterium | reverse complement strand
GTTGCTGGCGAACCATTCCGCGTGATGTTGATAGGCGGTTTTGTTGCCGTAGCTGACGCCATCCTTCTTCACCTCGCTGTGCCCGCAGACGTACAGAATCGCCGGCGCCTTGCCTTGAAGGTTTTTCGGCCGGTATAGGTTGCCGGTCACATATAACGCGGGCCGCGACTGGAAGTGCAGCTTCTCGACGACGAAGCCTTCGCGCTCCACGCGGCCGGTGACGACCGGCTTGAGCGCGGTGCGCTCCGGCAGCGGGTCCAGGCCGAGCATCTCGAGGAGCTGCTGGCGATAGGTCTCGCGGTGGCTGGTCCAGTCGGCCAGCGTCTTGACATCGGCCAGGCAGGCGTCGGCGAGTTTGCGCGTCTCCAGGCGGAAATACTCGGCCAGCATCCGGTCGCCGCGGCGCGCCTCCGGCTCGGCGGCCGGGGCCAACCAGATCGAGCAGCACAGCCAAACGCCAATGCCGGTCACGGATCGCAGTCGCTTCATGGCGGGAATCCTGACAGAAGGGGAGTCGATGCCTCGGGCACCGCCATGTTGCCCGACGACGGGGCGCGACGCAATGCTGCGGCCGGCAAAGCAGCCCGGCTGCTGCGCAGCAGCCGGGGTGCTGACGCGGTTCTGGGCTCTAAAAGTCGAGGATGCCCACCACGGCCGGCGGATACAGCCGAATGTCCCACCGATCCGGTTGTGGCAGCCGGCCGAAATCGAATCGCTCATCGGCCTCGACGACCAGCACGCCGCCGGCTTGGGCGCGGTCCAGCACGGTCTGCACCAGCGACAACATGTCTTCCAACCGCTCGACGTAGAAGTCGTACGGCGGCGAGACGAACGCCGCCACCGGCTCGGCGAGCGCCGGCATCCGCTGGCTGACCCAGAAGAAGGTGTCGGACGCGGCCACTTCACAGCG
This sequence comes from Planctomycetia bacterium, assembly GCA_041497795.1. Classification (GTDB taxonomy): domain Bacteria; phylum Planctomycetota; class Planctomycetia; order Pirellulales; family S012-138; genus JBGQHD01. The sequence goes on along the minus strand of JBGQHD010000727.1, from coordinate 2,602 downwards.
CTCGGAGATGCCCAGCGACGCGGCGTTGCGGCGGATCAGGTCGGCCGTGGGGAAATGGCGATCGACGAGAGTCGCGCGCGCGGCGCCGCGGCTGATGGCCTCGAACCCCAGCGCCCCGGTGCCGGCGAACAGGTCCAAGGCATGCTTGCCGGCGATGCCGGGGCCGAGCAGGTTGAAGATCGCCTCGCGGACGCGGTCCTTCATCGGCCGCGTGCGCGGGTCGCCGGAATAATCAATGCGCCGGCCGCGCAGGCTGCCGCCGATGATCCGCACCGTCCCCAGGCGCGCGGCGCGATCCGCCTGCTTGACCGCGCGGTGCGTGGATCGTCCGGGCATGGTTCGTGGGGCACGTTTCCCAACGTGCCCGTTCCTTCGAGATACTCGGGGACGCGCGAGTTCGCTTTCCCAATGACTCACGGGCACGTTGGGAAACGTGCCCCACGCGCTACAGCTTCGCGATCTCCGGCAATACCCATGGCTTGCGGTACTCCGGCCGCGTGAGCAGCTGACTCCTGGCGTCGAATGGCCGTCCCTAGGATGCGAACAACCTCCCCAGCGTGACCAACTTCGCGTGCCGCGTCAAATCGCTCGGCATCGTTCGCCCCTTTTTGTCTGCCGGCGATGTTCTATGATTGACTGAATGCGGAGGGGTCCTCCCGAAAGGCGGCCGTTCGCTGCCGACTCGGCGGGACCACTCCAATCGTCAGATCCGTTACTACCGGAACGCTCCGTGGGAACGCTCAGTGTACTGCCGTGGGTGTTGGCCAGCGTCGTGGTCGGCGTGGGGATCGGGTTCTATCTGGGCCTGACCGCCAAGCCGCAAAAGAAGCAGGCCGAAAACCGCCGCGAGGCGGCCACGCTCAACGTGCTGTCCAACGTGTTGGCCGCCGCCGAGCAGTTGAACTTGGACGTCGGCACGCACAATACGGAAATCCAGGCCGTGGGCCGGCACCTGACCGGGATGAAGGTGGACGACTCGATGCGCGAGGTGCAGCAAACCCTGTTGGGTGAAATCACCTCCGTGCTGGAAGCCAACCAGCAGTTGGAAGACGACCTGAACTACGCCCGGCTGCGCATCGAAGAGCAGGCCCAGGAACTCGACCGCACGCGGCGCGAGGCCCGCACCGACCCGCTCTCCGGCGTGGCCAATCGCAAGGGCTTCGACGAGAAGCTGCAAATGATGCTCGGCGCCTACAAGCGGCAAGGCAAGCGGTGCGTGCTGGCCCTGGCCGACGTCGATCACTTCAAGTGGATCAACGACACGCACGGCCACACGGCCGGCGACCAGGTCGTGACGCAAGTCGGCCAGTTCCTCCGCGATTGCCTGCGCGGCGAAGACTTCGTGGCCCGCTTCGGCGGCGACGAGTTCGCCCTGATCTTCGCCAACGTGGACCTCGACGCGGGCGCGGCGGTGGCCGAGCGCATCCGGGCCAGCGTCTCGAAAAACAACTTCGGCCTCCGCGTGGGCGAGGAGCAGGCAGCCGTGACCTTCAGCATCGGCCTGGCCGCCGCCTGGGACGGCGCCACGGCCGAGGCCCTGCTGGAACGCGCCGACCAGGCGCTCTACCGGGCCAAGGAATCGGGCCGCAACAAGGTCTACTGCTACCGCCACCCGGAAGGCGACGTGGTGCCAGTCACCGGCCTGGCCGCCGCCGAAGCGCAGCCGGCCGCCGCCGCCAGTTCGTAGCGCGGCCTTCAGGCCGTGGGCGTCCGTTGCGCGAGGGTGCCTGTGGCTGAAAACCACAGGCGGCCATGGCTGGCCTAACAGCGGCACGCCTGGGGCATTCTGCCCCAGCCACCGTCCGTATGCGGCCTTTCAGCCGATGGCTCGGTGCGGGCTAAAGCCCGCACTACGAGCCTGTTTCACGCAAGTGCTCGCGCAAGATCCGCTTGATCTCCGCGATCGTTTGCGGGTGGCGGTGGACCACGGCGTGCTCGGCGGGGACCAGGCATTCGCTCGTCGCGCCGTCTAGCCGGGCGCTTTCGACGGGGACTACACCGTCGGAGTCTTCGCCGCCCCAGAGCTTTTGGCCGGTGCCGATCACGGTGTGGAACTTCACGTTGCGCGAGGCGGGCAATTGGCGTGTGGCGGCGGAGAGCACGTCGTCGGCCGCCAGCAGGTCTACGCTGGTGGCCAGCAGCCGCTCGGGCGAGACGCGCAGCGCGTCGGGATTGTCCCTGGCGATCCGCTCGGCCATCTCGCTGGCCTCGGGCAGGCGGACGAAGCTCGAGGCAAAGCGGCCCATGTATTGGTTCCGCGTGCGCGTGCCGCGGTGCGGCGTGGCGAGGCAGACCACGCGGGCGATATACGGCTCCGGCTCGAAGTAGAACCACTGCCGCAGCCGGGCCCGGTCGATTTCCGTCAGCCGCAGCGAATCGAGCGGCCGCGCCCAGTAGCGGCCCCACAGCTCGTCGCCGCCGTAGCTGACCTCGAGCTTCGAGATCAGGCCGCCCAGGCTGTAGCCCAGGAGCACCATCCGGTCGAGCGCCGGGTCGGCGTGCGTGGGATCGACCGCCTGCCGCGCCGCGCGCAGCTCGCTGCGCAACCGGGCGGCGGCGTGGAGCAGCGGCCCGCCGGTCGGGTAGCGGAAGACCCACAGTT
>JBGQHD010000726.1:0-3513 GCA_041497795.1 Planctomycetia bacterium | reverse complement strand
TTGCGAATCGCCGCCGCGGTTTGCTCCGCCCGGTAGTTGACGATCTTGCGGCCCCACTCGATCGTCTTGTCGGCAGGCGCCAGGTCGATGCCGTTGATGCGGAACTTGCCGGCGGCGATCCGCTGCTTCATCCGTACGCTGGCGGGGTCCACCGTCATCATTTGGGCCGTGATCGCGAAGTCGTCGTGCAGCCCCTCGTCCGTCTGCTTGATACCTTGCGACTCCAGCCACGGTTTCAGCGCGGCGTAGCTGTAGTAGCTGGGGATGAAGTGCACGCGCGTCTTGCCGCCGGCCCACTTGGCGTTCAGCTCCGCGGCCACCGCCTTCATGCCGGTTTGATTGCCGCCCGAGTCGCCGATCAGCACGATCTCCCGGAAGCCGTGCGTGCGATAGCACGCGCACACGTCGGTCAGCAGGCGGCGGTACGTGTCTTCGCTGAGGCTGACCGTCGAGGGGTACTTCATGTGCTCGGTCGGCGGGTCGATGCCCCCTTCGGGCACGAAGCCGATGATCGGCGCCACCAGCGCATTGCCGAGCTTGCGGGCGATGGCGTCGGTGGTGGCCCTCAGAATCACGTTGTGCTTGCCGGCCACGAGGTACGGCCCGTTCTGCTCGACGCCGCCGGTGGCCACGATCACCGTGTCCTTGCCGGCGCGCATGGCGTCGCGGACCTCCATCCAGGTCATGTCCTCGATGAGCAGCGTATCGACGGCGTCGATCGGCCGAGGGGTGTCGAAATCGGGGCTTACCGGAGAGGGCGCCGCCCAGGCGGTGACGGCCACAACGAGAACCGCAGCCAGCGACATTCCGCGCATGAGGCACCTCGACGAGAAAAGGGAAGCGGCCTTGTGGCCTGTACGTAGCCGAAGTCGCCAGACTTCGGGCAGCCTGAACTCTGGCGAGTTCAGCTACCACCGACCGGCCAACCTCGAAACGGCCATTGTAGGCCCCGGCTTCCGGCGGCGGCAAACCCTTGTCAATCCGCCGCCCGGCTGAAATGATGGGGCAGCTTTCCTGTCCCTCACGGGCGGTCGGCGGGCCGCGGTCGCGGCGGCTGATACGGCAGGCTCAGACTCGCTCCTCAGAAAGGCAGGCACCGCGATGATCTTCGGCAAACTGTGGGCGGCAATGCGGGCCCAGTTGAACAAGGTGGCCAACTTCTTCTGGACGGCCGACCCCATCGCCCAGATGCAGTACGAATACGACACGGCCGTCGACCAGCTCAAGCAGGGACGCGAGGGGCTGGAGCAGTACCGGGCGATGGTCGAGCGCGTCAACGTGCAAGTTGCCCAGAACAAGTCGCACGCCGTCAGCCTCGAGGCCAAGGTCAAGGCCTACCTCAAGACCGGCGACCGCGAGACCGCGGCCAAGTTCGCCCTGGAGCTGCAGAAGGCCAAGAACGACCTGACCGAGAACGAGAACCAGCTCAAGCTGCACGAGACGGCCTACAACAACAACCTCACCAAGATCAAGCACGCCGGCAACAAGCTCAGCCAAATCCGCGAGAAGATCCAGAAGTACGACGCCGAGCTCAAGATGAGCCGGGCCGAGGCCGAAATGGCCAAGCTGGCCCGCGACTTCAACTTCGACGTCACCACCGACTTCGGCCAGATCGAGCAGGTGATCCAGGAAAAGATCGGCCTGAACCGGGCCAAGGTCCGCGTGGCCGCCGACCTGTCCGAGGAAGGGCTCGTCGATGTGCAGCGCGAGCAGGCCATGGAATCGGCGATGGCTGAAGATGCCCTCAAGGAATTCGAAGTGCAAATGGGCCTGCGGACGCCGGAGGTGACCAAGGCGGCCGAGACCGAGAAAGCGCTGGGGCCGGCCCGGCAAGCTGTCGAGCAGAAGTAATGCGTGCAGGTCAGACGGAAGAGTAACAACCACGAATAGCACGAATAACACGAATGAAAGTAGCCGTCACGCTCCGCGTGACGAATCATCACGCGGAGCGTGATGACTACACTAGAAGCGGTCGATCTGATCCCATTCGTGTAATTCGTGCTATTCGTGGTTCCTTTCTTTTCTTTGCATTGAACCACGATGCCGCCTGTTGTCGCCGAGAAGGCCGAGCCAGCCCCCGCGCCGGTGCGCGTCGCCGCGCTGCCGGACTGGTTTCCGCCGTGGGCACGCGAGCTGGCGGAGCTGTACTTCTCGGGCACGACTTGCCTGTTCGTGCTGCACGGCAACGTGCACGACCTGATCCGCTGCCCGCGCAACGGCGGCGAGGACGCCTATTGCAACCTGGCCGAGTTCCTCGCTACGCAGGTGTTCGGCTCGTGGGACATCGTGCTCCAGCACGACCTGGGGCGCGGGCTGAGGCCGCTTTCGGGCGACGACGCCAAACGACTCCAGTCGATGGTGCAGCACCTGCCCAGCGACTGGCCGCGCGGCCCGCGCGACCCGGACGAATTGCTCCTGCTCCTCGACCGCTTCATCGACCGCACGCTGGTCGAGGACGACCCGGCCAAGCGCCGCAGCATCGGCATCATCTTCGACTATGCCCAATACCTGCTGCCGGCCGGCGACCTGGGCTCGCTGGCCCGCGGGCAAGGCACCAACCTGGTGCGGATGCTGGGCTGGGCGCAGAACCCCTACATCAAGCGGGCCAACATCGCCTTCTGCCTGGTGGCCGACAAGCTGCAAGAGCTGAACGAACGGCTGGTCAACAGCCCACACGTGGCGGCGATCCACGTTCCGCTGCCGGACAAGGACGAGCGCGAGCAGTTCTGCCGCCATGTGGGCGACTCGCTCCGCGAGTCGCAGCAACTCGCGGAGCGAGCTGGCCACACTGGAGTTGACCACACGGAAGCAGCTCCCACGGACGGCACACGGAGTGTGCCTGCTACTGCGCCGGCGACCACGCTGAAGCCTGAGGAGTTAGCAGAACTCTCCAATGGCCTGAGCCTCATCAACCTGAACGTCGTCCTCTCGCAGGGCCGCCAGGCCAACCACGGCGTCGATCATGCCTCGTTCCGCCGACTGAAGAAGTCGCTCATCGAGCGGCAATGCCAAGGGCTGCTCGAGTTCCTCGAACCCAAGCACAAGCTCGATCTCGTCGTCGGCCAACAGGCGGCCAAGCAGCGCTTGCAGGAAGACGCCGAGCTGTTGCTCCGCGGGCGGCTCGACGCGGCCCCGATGGGCTATCTGTTCTGCGGCGCCGTCGGCACCGGCAAGACGTTCCTGGCCGAGTGCTACGCCGGCTCGGTCGGCATCCCCTGCGTCACGCTGCGGAACTTCCGCTCGAAGTACGTCGGCGAGACCGAGGGCAATCTCGAGCAAGTGCTGACCGTGCTCCGTTCGCTCGGCCCGGTGGTGGTGATCATCGACGAGGCCGACGCCGCCCTCGGCACGCGCCAGGCGGAAGGGGACTCGGGCACCTCCAGCCGCGTCTTCGGCATGATCGCCAGCCAGATGGGCGACACGCAGTACCGCGGCCGCATCGTGTGGATGCTGCTCACCAGCCGGCCGGACTTCCTGCCGATCGACCTCAAGCGGCAGGGCCGGGCCGAAGTG
>JBGQHD010000725.1:0-3514 GCA_041497795.1 Planctomycetia bacterium | reverse complement strand
CAACGGATGCTTTTGAACAGAAGGTAACAAAGGGAACGAAGAAAGGGCTTGAATCCTCTCCTTCGTTGCCTTCGTTACCTTCTGTTCAAAATGGGGGCGCACCAAACGACCAAGTTGCGGCTCTGCGTCGTCTTCATTCGTGTTATTCGTGTTATTCGTGGTTGTCCTCTTCTCGAGCCGCCGCTCAGGCCTCGACCGGGATCTGCACTCCATAGTCGGTCCCCAGTCGCGCGGCCAGCACCACCAGCGCCCCGGCGGCGGCCATCAAGGCGCCGCCTGCCCAGAACGGCAGCGTCTCCCCGCGGTGGAAGAGCTGCATCCCCACCAGCGGCGCCAGGATCCGCGCCAGTGCGGTGGCGCTTTGCCCAAGGCCGAGGATCCCGCCCTGCCAGGCGGGCGCGCTGCGGCGCGAGAGCAGCGAATTGATCGACGGCGTGAGGAAAGCGAAGCCGCTCACCACAAAGGCCAGCGCCGCGAAGAGCCAGGGGACGGAAGCCAGCCGCACGGCTTCGATCATCAGGCCAAAGCCCAAGAGTTCCAGCAGGGCGCCGATCACGGCCAGCGTGGCTTCGGAGATCCGGCCGGCCACGCGGCGCACGATGCCGCCCTGCACGGCCATCAGCACCAGACCGATGAACGAGAACGTGTAGAAGATCTTTCGAAAGCTGAAATGGAAGGCGTTGGCGACATAGCCGTGGGCCTGCGCCGTGGCGACTGCCGCCGCCATGGCAGCCTCGACCATCGACTCGTCGCTCTCCTCCGCATAAGGTCCATGGACGGGGATCACCTTGGCCACGCCAGGAAGGCCCTCCAGCGCTTGTTGATCAGCCTGACGCTCTTTCCGAGTCCGCTTTGGCAATCGCGGTGCCGCGGTGGCCGAATCGTACTGAGCGCTGAGCACGCGGTTCTCGCTGACGGTCAGCTCATCGGCCTTGAGCCCCAAGCTCTTGATCTGCTGCTGGATTGCGTCGATGTCTTGCCCGCGGGCGTCGTCGTTGAGGACGACGACCAACCCTTCCTCTCCTCGCAACAATAGGGAGAGAGTGCTCTCGAAATTCCCAAAGGCCAGCACGCACACGAACGACGCCAAGAGCAGCCAGCCGATGGAGGGAGTGGTGACCGCCTGCCGCAGGGCGCCCATGTCGATCCAGTTGTGCGTCAAGGGGCCGCTGTCGGGGCGGCGCGACTCGGGCAGCTTCCACACGGCGAGCAGGAAGGCGACGGCCGAAAGGCCCGACGCCAGGTAGCCCGGCGTGGCGGTCGGCGTCTCCGTTCCGCTGGGAAACGCCAGCGCGCCGAACAGCGGGCCGAAGGTGAAGCCCAGGCCAAAGGCCGCGCCGATCAGGGCCATCCCTTTGGACCGGTCCTGGAGCGACGTGCAGTCCGCGATATAGGCTTGCGCCGTCGAGATGGTGGCCCCGCAAATGCCCGCTCCGATCCGCGCGACGAAGAGCAGCGTCAGGCTTTCCCACACGGTTGCCAAGCCGAATAAGGCATAGAACACCACCGAACCCAAGAGGCCGAGCATCAGCACGGGCCGCCGGCCGATCCGGTCCGAGACCCGTCCCCAGATCGGGGCGAAGAGAAACTGCATGGCCGAGAAGCTGGCCATCAGGGTGCCGAGGATCCAGTCCCGGGCTTCGTCCGATCCGGAAAAGTACGTGCCATAAAGCGGCAGCAGCGGCAGCACGATGCCGAAGCCCAAGAGGTCTACAAAGACCGTGAGGAACAAAACGAGGAGCGAGCCGCGGCGGGGTGATTCAGGCATTAGGTGTCTCAGACCTGTGGAGATGATCGGCGAGCGGGGGCGTAAGCCCCCTGATAAGGCACTCGGCAAAGCCGTGCGTGGCACGGTCCATCTTGGCCGTGAATTCACGGGCCGGAAGCCCGTGCCACGATCCGTCAATCGACACGCGACGGAGCACTAGCGATGGTAACCCGGCCCGAACGTCTTGGGGAGGGCGCTGAGAGGGCCAGCGATTCCCGCAGAGTCGCCGCCACGGCGGAGCTTGTCCGAAAGCAACATTCCTGCATTGACGCGCCTTTCCCGCCTCGGCATAATCCCGCCCCATTTCTTCGCGCCTTTCCGTTGCCTGCTTTCAGCGAGGTCGTGCCGGTGATTACACCGCTGTGCGCCCGCCGTGGCGCGCCGCGCTTTCGTTGCGTGGCGTTGCTAGCGTGCGGCTGGATGTTTTGCGCCGCTTCCCTTCCGGCGGGCGAGCTGCCGCCGTCCGTCGCCGCGGCCGCCGGCCAGGCGGCGACCGTTCGGCCGCTGCTGCCGGGACCGCTGGGACCGTTGCCGGAAATCGAGGCAGAGCTGCCGCCCGCGGGTCCGCTGGGCGGGCCGGCCGCCGCGCTGGCTCAGCCGCCGGGCAGCCTGCTCGATCTGGCGCACACTCTCGCGCCCTCGCTGCCCTCCGCCCCATCGCCGGGGCACGACCCCGACGCGCCAGGCGGCTGCGGCTGCCCGGATTGCGCGGCCGGGGGCGGCGGTCCGCACATCTACGCCACGCCCGACGCGCTGCCGATGTACGCCCCCAGCGAAGCCGAATCGCTTGAAGCCACCTTGCTGCCCGACATCGAGGAAGACTGGTTCGGCCGGCCGGTGTACGGCGGCGGCTATGCGGGCGTGCTCGTCGGCGGCGAGATCATCGCCTCGCAGCTCAAGCTCGAGCCGGGCCTGGTGACCGGGCTCCGCATCGGCCAGGACTGCGACCGCCGCTGGACCTGGGAAAGCAATTTCGCCTACGCGAGCCCGGAAGTCATCAACCTGGAAGGCCCCGAGCTGCGCCGTGGCACGGACTTGTTCTTCGGAGACACCAGCCTGATCTACTCGCGCTATGCCACGAAGCGACTGCGGCCCTACGTCAGCGCGGGGATGGGCGCGGCCTACTTCGACCTGGTGGACCAGACCGGCAAGGCGCTGCACGAGTTCATGCCCACGGTTCCGCTCGGCGCCGGCCTGCAATATCGTTACCAGGAATGGCTGGTCCTGCACCTGTCCGTGCGCGACAACCTGACGCTGGGCCAAGGCGAGCTGGAGAAGACGATGCACAACCTGACGCTCACCGGCGGCCTGGAATTCCGCTTCGGCGTCACGCCCAACGTGTATTACCCCTGGATGGCCCGCGCGCAGTCGGCGTGGTAGCCCGATGCGTGGAGCACGCCAAGAAAGTAGCCATCTCGCTCCGCGAGATGAACCGTCTCGCGGAGCGAGACGGCTACTTTGTCGTTATGGCCGTCTCCTGGGCAAACACCCGGTCATAAGCCTCTTGGGCCACGCCGCCGAGCCAGCGGACCATTCCCTCGTACGCCCGCCGCCGGTAGTCCCACTTCTGCGACCGCGGCACTTGCTCGAGCCAGTCACAGAGGTGAATCCGCGTCAGGTCGTCGAAGTCCTCTCGCGACAGCTGTAGCTCCTCGCCGGTGATCCGGTCGCGCCAGCGGAACCGGCACGTGGCCGCGTCTCTCCGAGACGCGGGCTCGAGTCTCGGAGAGACTCGGCCCCGTGCAT
>JBGQHD010000724.1:0-3514 GCA_041497795.1 Planctomycetia bacterium | reverse complement strand
GAGCTGTACACGCAGATGGCGGGGCTCGTCGAGCGCCTGGGCGTGGCGGTGCTGGCCAACGGGGCGAACCTCGACGATCGCGGCGACTACCGCCCCGGCATGCGCGCGGCGACCGAGCACCAGGTCGTCAGTCCGCTCTTGGAATGCGAGTTCACGAAGGACGACGTCCGCGAACTGGCCGCGCATTGGGAACTCTCGGTGTGGGACAAGCCGGCTAGCCCGTGCCTCAGCAGCCGCGTTGCTTACGGCCAGGAAGTGACGCCGGAGCGGCTGGCCATGATCGACCAGGCGGAGCAGATCCTGCGGCAGATGGGTCTGCGGGAGCTGCGCGTGCGGTATCACGGCGGCGACCTGGCCCGGATCGAAGTGCCGGCGGCCGAGTTGACGAGGCTGGCGTCCCCCGAAGTGTCCGCCGAGCTGGCCGTGCGGCTGAAATCGCTGGGCTTTCGTTACGTGACGTTGGACCTGGAGGGGTTCCGGTCCGGCAGCCTCAATGCGCTGATTGGCGACGCCGCCGCGGCCCCCGGCGCTCTTGTGCCGCTGACCGTCTTGAACGAGGCTGGGGAATAGGCTTCAGACTTCAGAGTTCAGAGTTCAGACTTCAGGCTTCAGACCTCGGGCTTCGGCCGTAGCCTGAAGCCCGAAGCCTCTTTCGCGGAGCACCCATGAAACCCCTTATGACCGCCGGCGGCATTGGCCTGGCGTCGCTGCTGGCGTGGATCAGTTGGGCCTTCTTCGCCGGCGGTCAGCCGGTCGATGTGGCCACCGCGCGCGAGGGGGTGATGCGCGAATACGTGGACGAGCGCGGCATGACGCGGCTCGACAAGACGCATCTGGTGACGATGCCCACCAGCGGCCGGATCGCGGAAATCCAGGTCAAGGAAGGAGACGTGGTGGAGAAAGGGGCCACCGTCGCTCGCTTGGTGTCCGAGGACATGGCCCTGGAGCTGCGGCTGGTCCAGGCTGCCGCCGACCGGGCACAAGCCGCCGTGGAGGAGAACAAGGACCTGTCGCTGGAAAACACCTCGCGTCAACAGGTCGAGCGCTACGTCGAGTCGATGCAGCACACGGTCAATGCCTCGGAGAAGCGCAAGGAGTCGGGCAAGGCGCGCTATGAGTTCACCCGCGACGTCTTCCAGCGGCTCAAAGGCCTGGTCGGCAAGGCCCCCACGAGCAACGTCATTACGCAAGAGCAGCTCGAGGAGTCGCAGTTGCGGATGATCGAGAGCGACAACAGCTATCAGCAAGACGCGCTGGTCCACCGCGCTTTGCTGGCCATGCAGGCCGCGACGGACCTCCTGCCGCAAATGATCCTCGATTACATCTCCCGCAAGGGCCTGCAAACCACGAAGCTCCAGCGGGAGCGCGACCAGGCCCTGGCGCAACTAGACGAGGTGAAGCTCCGTCACCGCCGCGGCGTGATGACCAGTCCGATCAACGGCGTGGTCTTGCAGCGACCGATTCAGCACGAGCGCTACCTGGCCGCCGGCGCGACGCTGCTGGAGATCGGCGATCTCGATGACCTGGAAGTGGAAGCCGACATCCTCAGCCAGGACGTGGCCAAGGTTCGCGCGGGGGACGCCGTCGAGATCAGCGGAGCCGGCTTCGGCGAGCCACTCCTGGGGCGGGTGCTGCGCAAATACCCGGCCGGTTTCACGAAAGTCAGCTCGCTGGGCGTCGAGCAGCAGCGAGTGAAGGTCATCATTGGCTTCCAGGACGAATCGCGCCGGCGCGTGCGCGAGTTGGGGCTGGGCGTGGGCTACCGCGTGCAGGTTCGCGTGCTGACCGCGGAGAAGGCCAACGCCCTGGTCATCCCCCGCAGCGCCCTCTTCCGTGGTCCGCACGGCGACTGGCAGGTCTACGCCGTGGCGTCGCGCCGGGCCCGCTTGCGCGACGTGCAGATCGGGCTCATCAACGACGAGCAAGTCGAGATCGTCAGCGGTGTAGTGGCCGGCGACCAGGTGGTGCTGGCCCCCGAGGCCAACCTGACCGACGGCACGCGGGTGTCGGCCACGCAGCGGTAGCGGTCTGCCTGGCCATTTCCCGCGGAGCTTAGGCGCCCAGGATGGTGCTCGCCGCCGGCCGTTCGCCGGCCGCGTGCACGGGCAGGTCGTAGGCCCAACCGCGCTGCGAGGCCGCGAACGGCCCTTCGGTCTCGGCCTTGGGTGACCGCAGCGAGGGGACCGTGAGGAATAGCACCGCCCCGCCGACCGCCAGCCCGCCGAGGATGCCCATCAGGACGAGGGAACTGCGGCCCGGGCCGATGGGGTCCTTGCCGGCGATGGGGCTATCGACGAACGTGATCAGCCCGGCCGACTGGGCGCCCGCGTGGGCCGCTTCGGCCCCAGCCAGCTTCCGCCGGGCGTTGGCCGTGGCTTCGTTCCGCTGGTTGACTTCGTGCAGCAGGGTGGAATACTGCGGGCGGACGCCGGCCAGCCGTTCCAGGCGACCCTGCAGCTCGCGGCGCTGTCCTTCGAGCAGGCTGGTGCGCTCCGTGGCCAGCTGCAAGTCGGCCTCGACGCCACGCAGGGCTACCGAGACTTCCTCGTACATCCGCTGCGCGATCTGACTCTCCTCCTCGCGGGCGGCCACCACTTGAGGGTGCTGCTCGGTCATCTCGCCGAGCAACAGCGAGACCTTCAACTGGGCCGTGACGAGGCCCTCCTTGAGCTTCAAGAGCGCCGGCTGCGAGACCATCAAGCGGTTCGGCGTGGCCACGAGGTGGCTCGGATCGTTCTTGGCGGCCGTCAGCAAGTTGTGCAGCATCTCGGCCCCCTGGCGCTCGGCCGCAACCACCCGCAGCTCGTCTTCGATCGAGTTCAGCCGCCGCCGCAGGTCGCTGTCGCCGGTCGCGTTCAGCTCCATGTTTCGCAGGTCGCTGAGATCGGCACCGAACTGCCGCTCGATGGCGGCCAGCCGCCCGGTGGCCTCGGTGAGGTCCTCTTCGGACGCCACGACCGTCTTGCTCAGTTCTTCGACCATGCTCTGGGCCTTCGAATCTCGCAGGCGGCGGAGCGCCAGCTCCAGGTGCTTCGCCACGGCGGCGGCCAGTGCTACGGCTCGTTGCCGGTCGCGGTCTTGCACGTTGAGGTACGAGATTTCGGTCTTGCCGAACTCGACGCCGGCTGGCGCGGTCAGGCTGACCACGTCGCGCAGGTCTTCCACGGCGTCGGCCGACGGCCCCGCCCCCCACGAGCCGCCGGCTGCCGGCCCGACCTCCGTCAAGGCGTCGCTGAGCACGTGGCGGCTCTTGACCAACTCGAGAATCGTCTCTTGCGTGACTTTCATGTCGTCGGCGTCACGAAAGCGGCCCGGCGAGGTCTCGGTCGAACTGGCTTCATTGCGAATCAAGAGGGCCTGGGAAGCCTGCAACAGCCGCGGCTTGCAAACGGCAAACGCCAGGGCGAACAGGGCCACCGTCACCGCCGGCACGAGCCAGCGCCGCGGATAAGCTCGCAGGACGGCGACGAAGTCGGTCAGGCGGAAGCTGTGCTGAGTCGAGTGGCTCATGGCG